>JAZDIY010000094.1:0-16480 GCA_043804445.1 Chloroflexota bacterium
CCGCTGGGCTACCCGGACCAGGCTCCCCAGCCCCGACCGAGGAAGGAGCTATCCGAGATTGTCTATCACGACCGATTCGGCCGCCGCTGAGCCACCACTGCGGAGCCGAGGGTTGAGCTATAAGGCATGGCTGGTGGTAGCCGTAGCCGCCTTCGCCATCGGTATACTATCCGGCCTGGCCGCCCCGGCTAATCTGGCGGCACTGCTGGAACAGGACCTCAGGGCCCTGCAGGAGTTGGGCAGCACCCTGTCCCCCTTCCACATCACCACCGCCCTGTTTATCTACCTGAAGAACGCCTCAGTGCTGCTGTTTAGCTTTGCTTTAGGCCCATTATTCCTCCTGTTCCCGCTGCTGGTGCTTGTGGTGAACGGATGGGTCATTGCCGTGGTATCGGTAGAGGTGGTGAAACAGGCATCGCTGGCCTACCTGCTGACCGGGATATTGCCCCACGGTGTGGTGGAGATTCCCGCCCTGCTGCTGGGCGAGGCAGCGGCCTTCAGCTTCGGCTCCACGCTCATACTGGCTTTCTTCCGCCGGGAGAACCGGGCCCAGCTACGGCCTGCCGTACGGCGCAGTCTCAGGTACCTGCTGGTAGCCCTCATCCTGTTCCTGCCGGCGGCCGTCATCGAGACCTACCTCACCCCCTGGCTGCTCGGCTAGCTTCAACGCCGTCATCAAGGGCCCTTATCCGGGCCGATAATCAGGCGGTATCAACTTGCCGTCTCACCCAACTATGTTTATAATAAGGTTTGGCGTCAGGCCGACGAAATAGCTAGGGAGCAGATAATGCCATGAAGCAGTACAGCCTGGAGAACATCCGTAACGTAGTGTTACTCTCTCACTCCGGAGCCGGCAAGACCTCAACGGCAGAAGCCATACTGTTTGACGCCGGCGTCATTAACCGGCTGGGTAAGGTCGACGAGGGGACCACCACCTCTGACTACGACCCGGATGAGGCCAAACACCACATCAGCCTCAACCTCTCGATACTGCCCATCGAGTGGCAGGATACCAAGATTAACCTGATCGATACCCCGGGCTACCCCGACTTCGTCGGTGAGGTAAAGGCGGGGATACGGGCCAGTGAAGGGGCGGTGGTAGTGGTGTGCGCCGCCTCCGGTGTCGAGGTCGGCACAGAGCAGGTTTGGCGGTACAGCGAGGAGGCCGGTCTGGGGCGCCTTATCCTGCTCAACAAGATGGACCGGGAAAACGCTAGCTTCTCCCGCACCGTAGATGAAATCCAGGCCAGGTTCGGTAAAAAATGCGTACCGTTGCAGCTGCCCATCGGCGCCCAGAGCGATTTCCAGGGGATAGTGGACCTGCTGACCCTGAAAAGCTATACCGGCTCCCCGTCCCAAGAGGGGGAAGTCCCCCCGTCGCTGCGGGAACAGGCCAACGCCTTACGGGAGAAACTGGTAGAAGCGGTGGCGGAGACCGACGACAAGCTGATTGAGAAGTACCTGGGCGGCGAGGAGCTGAGCCAGGAGGAGCTGCAAAGCGGGCTCCGGCAGGCAGTGGTCAGCGGCCAGATAGTGCCCGTAATAGCTGCCTCGGCCCTGCAGAACATCGGCATCAACCACCTGCTGGACACCATCAACCGCTACCTGCCCTCACCGGCGGAGCGGAAGGTGCCGCTGGCCGATGAATCGGCGGAGAAAGACGTCAAGCCCAGCCGGGACGGCGCCCCGGCCGCCCTCATCTTCAAGACCACCGCTGACCCGTATGTGGGCAAGCTCACCTACTTCCGGGTCTATCAGGGGACCATCGAGAGCAACTCCCCGGTCTGGAACGCGGTCAAGGGCGAGGCGGAGCGCATCGGCCAGCTGTTCATGGTCCGGGGCAAGACCCAGGAACCGGTACCGCAGGTCGGCGCCGGCGACATCGGCGCCGTGGCCAAGTTAAACATCAGCGTCACCGGCGATACCCTGTGCAGCCGTGAGCACCCGGTCAGGGTCGCCCCCATCGTTTTTCCGGCACCCATCTTCAGCAAGGCGGTACACCCCAAGACCAAGGCCGACCTGGACAAGCTGGGCAGTGCCCTGAACCGGCTGGCCGAGGAGGACCCCACCCTGCACGTGCGCCGGGATGCCGATACCTCGGAAACGGTGCTTTCGGGGATGGGCGACACCCACCTTGAAGTAGCCGCCGAGAAGATGGAGCGCAAGTTCGGGGCCAGCGTTAAGCTGGCCATACCCAAGGTCCCTTACCGGGAGACGATTACGGTATCCGCCAAAGCTGAGTACAAGCACAAGAAACAGACCGGTGGCCACGGTCAGTACGGGCACGTCATGCTGGAGGTGGCGCCCCTGGAACGGGGCAGCGGCATGGAATTCGCCGACCGCATCGTGGGAGGATCCATCCCCAAGAACTACATCCCGGCGGTGGAAAAGGGGGTCATTGATGCGGCCCGGGAAGGTGTTATGGCCGGGTATCCGGTGGTTGACGTCAGGGCCACGGTCTACGACGGCAGCTTTCATCCAGTCGATTCTTCGGAAATATGCTTTAAGATTGCCGGGGCGCAGGCCCTCAAGAAGGGGCTGGCCGAAGGGCATCCTATCCTGCTGGAGCCAATAATGACCCTCCAGGTGACCGTGCCGGATAACTATACCGGGGATATCATGGGGGACCTGAACACCAAAAGGGCACGGGTGCACGGGATGAACCCGGCCGACGGGGTGAATGTCATTGAAGCCGAGGTACCCCTGGCGGAGATTCAACGCTACGCTATCGACCTGCGTTCCATGACGCAGGGCCGGGGTACCTATACCATGGCGTTCAGTCACTACGAGCCGGTGCCGTCCAACGTCGCCGATAAGATCAGCGCCGAGCGGAAAGCGGAAAAGGAGTAGCCGTGGCACTGGCCGGACGGCAAGAGACGGTGCTGACCCTCCTTTTTAGCTTGACAGTGCTCCTGCCCGGGGCGTAAAATAACCTGGCAGCCGGAGATTAGCCAAACGGAGTAGGGCGTTTTTGCGCCACTACCCGGGGAAAATATGGAGGTATTGTTGATGAAGAGCGATGTCGTAGTAGTTGGCTCGGGTATCGGTGGCATCTGTGCCGCCGCGCTGCTGGCCAAGGATGGCCTCAAACCCATCCTCCTGGAGAAACTGGATATCCTGGGGGGCCGTTACACCACCATAAACCACGAGGGCTACCTGATTACCTCCGGGGCCATCTATATTGATAACGTACGGGGGAGCACCATTCAGATACTGGCCGAGCTGGGCATAGAGTCCGAGGTGGAGGTGGTCATGCCCCGGCCTTTCCTCAAGTACCGGGTGGGCGGGCAGGACTACGAGGTGCCCGAGAAGGGTGGTATCGCGCGGCTGGTCTCCATCGTGGCCAAGAACGAGGCGGAGGCGGAGCGGGTGAGCACCGCCTTCAAGCGGGCTTTATCCTGGATGGAGCCCTCGGATGAGATTGACTTCTGGGGCTGGCTATCACAGTACACCGATAACGAGAAGATATACCGCATCTGGCACGGCCTGGCCTGTACCATGGGCAACATCGAGCTGGACAAGATGAAGGCCGGGGCCTTTATCCGGATGATTAAAATGTTCCGGGCTTCCGGCAGCGGCTACCTGTGGGCTAAGGGACACAACCGGGACACCATCAATGTCATGGCCCGGTATATCAAGGCCAAGGGCGGCCAGATACTGACACGGGCCAGGGTGAAACAGATTAAGGTCAATAACGGCGTGGCCTCCGGCGTTATCGCCGAGCAGGGGGGCAAAGAGATTGATATTGATGCCCGGCTGGTCATCAGCAATGCCGGGCCCAAGGCCACCGTCAGACTGGCGGGGGAAAAGGAATTTGATGCCGGCTATCTCAAAGATGTGGCCAGCAGTGACACCCCCTGCGCCGGTATCAACGTCTACTTTGAATGTGACCGCCCCATGATGGACTTTCCCGGGGTCATCAACATCGTTGATACCGAAATGCCCTGCAGCGTCATGGATCCCAGTATGACCTGGCCCCATTACGCCCCGGCGGGCAAGAATGTTATCTGGCTGTGGCAGCCGGTATCGGCAGCCGCCACGGACCGGAAGAAGACGCTGGAGGAAACGATAAACCACGGCCGCGAGGCCTTCCCCGACTTTGACAAGCACTGCCGAATCCTGCTCAACCAGTCCTTCTACGACGACTGGCCGGTGATGCGGGCCACCCCGGGGACGGCCATCGGCCAGAAGACACCGGTGGAGAACCTGTATAACGTCGGCGACGGCGTCTCGCCCTACGATTACGTGATGGGTGAAGGGGCCGCCGAGAGCGCCCGGGTAGTGGTGGACGACATCAGAAAGAGGCTGAAACCGGCCTAGCCGTTCCCCCGCTAAGGGCCACGGTTAGCCGTACCGACAGGAGTTAAGGAGACATTATGAGCGAGTTCTACAAACCAGCCGAGACCGCCCCCTGCCAGTTGGCCTGTCCCGCCGGCATCGACGTGCCCCGCTACCTGCGGGCGATTGCCGACGGCAGGTACGCTGACGCCCTGGCCATCAACCGGGAAAAGGTGCTGTTCCCGGGGGTACTGGGCTGTGTCTGCACCCACCTGTGCGAGACCGACTGCCGCTCCAACCTGGTGGACGGGGCGATTGCCATCCGGCCCCTCAAGCGCTTCGTAGCGGAACGGGGGCAGCCCACGAAGGTAGCCCCCCCCACCAAAAAGACCGGCAAAAAGGTGGCCGTTATCGGCGGCGGCCCGGCAGGGCTGACCGCCGCCTACCACCTGGCCCGGCTGGGGCACCAGGTCACCATTTTTGAGGCCACCGCCGAGCTGGGGGGTATGATGCGCTGGGGCATACCGGAGTACCGCCTGCCCCGGCCGGTTTTGAACGGGGAGATTGAAGCGGCCAGGACAGTCGGCTTTAAAATCAAGACCAATACCACTGTCAAGTCTCTGGACGAGCTTACCGGCTATAACGCCATCCTGGTGGCTACCGGCACCCAGCTGGGGGTAAAGATGGAGACACCCGGCGGTGACCTGCCGGCGGTGCAGGACGCTGTCGCCCTGCTGCAGCAGGTGAACTCCGGTAAGAACACCCGTCTGAAAGGGAGGGTCTGCGTGGTGGGCGGCGGCAACACCGCCATCGACGCCGCCCGCGTCGCCCGCCGGCTGGGGGCTGAACAGGTAACCATCGTCTACCGGCGCAGCCGGAACGAGATGCCCGCCACCGGCGAGGAGATTGACCAGGCAATGGAAGAGGGCATCGAGATGCTCTTCCGGGTGCTGCCCGCCAAGCTGACCGCTAAAGGCGGCGCGGTGAGCCTGCAGTGCGTCCGCACCGAGCTGGGCGAGCCCGACAGCACCGGACGGCGGCGCCCCATCGTGGTCCCGGGGAGTGAGTTCACCCTGGTCTGCCAGCATGTCATCGCCGCTATCGGGCGGACCTCGGACATCCCGTCCCGGTTCGGCCTGGCCTCGCAGCGTAACGGCGTACTGGCCGTGGACGACGAGACCATGGCTACCAGCCGGCCCGGCGTCTTTGCCAGCGGCGACATCGCCACCGGCCCCTCGTCGGTTATCCGGGCCATCGCCAGCGCCCGCAAGGCGGCGGCGGCCATTGACCGCTACCTGGGCGGCAGCGGCGACATCACCGAGGTGCTGTTACCAGCCGAGGGCGAGGTAGCCCCCTTCATCCCCGACCTGACCCTGGTACGGCCGGCTTTGCCCACCCTGCCCGCCGGGGAGCGCACTGGCAGCTTCGCCGAGGTAGAGCAGGCCTTAAGCGAAGAGGTGGCCGTGGTGGAGGCCAAGCGCTGCCTGAGGTGCGACCTGCCGATATACGTTGACACGGGAAAGTGTGTCGGCTGTGTCAGCTGTGAGCTGATTTGCTCGCTGACTAAAGCCGATAGATTTGCCCGTAACCAGTCTCACATTCATATTGATAAGATTAGAGGCGGTGCCGATTACGGTATCTCTTTTGACGATGAATGCATATCCTGTGGTCTCTGTGCCCGGTACTGTACTCACAGTACCCTGGTCAGAGAGAGGAGAGGAGAGTAAGATGGAGATGAACGGTTGGGCGGGTAAGATTCTATATGTTGACCTGAGCAGCGGCCAGTCCCATGCCGAGCCACTGAACATGGACTGGGCGCAGCTGTATATCGGCGGCCATGGTCTGGCGGCCAGGTTGGGCTACGACCTGATAAAGCCGGGACTGGACCCCCTGGCTCCGGAGGCGCCGATTATACTCGCCTGCGGGCCGCTGGTGGGGACGCTGACCCCGGGTGGTACCAAGACCAGCCTGTTAATCAAAAGTGTACAATGCGGTTTTGCCGCCCCCGGGGCGGTGGGCAGCGCCCTGGGCCCGAATATAAAGAGCGCGGGCTATGATGCCCTGGTCATCACCGGGGCCTCGGAGGAGCCGGTCAATATCGAGATAGTTGACGACAAGGTCAGGGTTCTGGACGCCAGCCGGTTCTGGGGCAAGAAGGACATCTACGAAACGACCGATGACCTCTGGGCCGAGTACGGCAATAATACCAGTGTGCTGACCATTGGCCCGGCCGGAGAAAAGATGATCCCCATCTCCCTGGCCCTGGCCGACCGCCTCTCTCACCTGGGTAAGGACGGTCTGGCGGCGGTGATGGGCTCCAAGAAGCTCAAGGCAGTGGTGGTGCGGGGCACCAAAGGTGTTGGTGTGGCCGATAAGCCCCGTTTCCTCAAAGTGCTGAACCAGTACCTGCAAACGCTGAGGAACTTCCCCCGCTACGGCGAGTGGAAGCAGTACGGGCTGCTCTCCTTTCTGGAGCAGTACGTGGATACCGGCCAGATGATGATCGGCGAGAACTGGCGCCGGGCCATGTCTCCCGAGGAGTTCAAGAACTTCTCCCGCCCTCTTCAGGACAAACACCGCCTGCGCTCGGTAGCCTGCCCGGGTTGCCCGGTAGGTGACAAGATGGTGGGCACTGTCCCCGAAGGCAAGTACTGCGGTCTGGAGACCGGTATCAGCACCATCATCATCATCACCATCACCTGGGTCTCCCGCTTTCTGATGGGGGACCCCGAAGCCGCCGACTTCGCCCATGCCTACAAGCTGCATGACATCTGCAACCGGGCCGGCATCGAGGAGATACAGGCCTCCGGCATCATGGCCTGGCTGGTGGACCTCTACAACCACGGCGTGATTACCAAGGACGACATGGACGGCATCGAGCCCAAGTACGACTTCAAGACAGCCATGCTGCTCCTGGAAAAGACCATCAATCAGGAGGGCATCGGGGCTACCATCGCCAAGGGCTGGAACGGGGCCATCAAGGACATCGGCCGGGGCTCGGAGAAATACGCCATGATCCAGAAGGGCCTTGACTATGAGTTCGACCCCAGGGCGGCCTTCGGCTCCGAGGGCTTCTCGCAGTGTGTCCGCTCGCGCGGCGGTTCGCCGCCTATCGAGGCCATGGCCATGACCATGCGCGACGGTGAGGTAAGCCCGACTAACATCCAGAAGTGGGTCAGCCGGCGGGGTATCATCCCCAAGGAGGAGCAGGACCATATCTTTGTCGGGCCGCCCTCCGGTTTTCATGTCGGACGGTACACCAAGTGGATTGAGGAGTGGTACCAGGCCATGAACTGCCTGGGCCTCTGCGTGCGGCCTTTTGTGGGCATGTTCATGTACGAGCCGTTCCTCCCCGAGTTCTTTACCTCGGTAACCGGCCAGGCCATGTCGATGCGGGACTTCCTGAGGCTGGGCGAGCGGGCCTGGAACATGGTCAAGCTGCTCAACGTGAGGGAGGGCTTTACCCGCCAGGACGACCAGATGCCCGACCGGGCCTTCGACGAAACGCTGTACTACGGCTCACTCAAAGCGCCGAAGGAATTCAAGTTTTCCGATTACGTGCGCAGCCACCAGATAACCCGTGACGAATGGGCGTGGCTCCTGGACGGCTACTACGACGAGCGGGGCTGGGACCTGGAAAGAGGCTGGCCCACCCGGGCCAGGCTGGCCGAGCTGGGCATGAAGGACATGGCCGACGACATGGTCAGGCAGGGATATAAACTCAAGGCAAAGACAGAGCCCATCACCCGCCCCGACCTCTGGGCCAGCTACGTGGCACCCGTTGCTGCCACCCCGCCAACGGATGACGGCGGCGGAGAAGAAAAAGGCGGAGGGTAGCAGCATGGAAACGGTCTTAGCCAAATTCCGGGCGGCGGCCCAGCAGCCCTACCCGTCCCTGGCCGATACCAAGAAACACGGCGGCAGGCCGGTCATCGGCTGCCTGCCGATGTACATCCCGGAGGAGATGGTCCATGCCGCCGGCATGCTGCCGGTGGTTCTGCTGGGCGACGACCAGCCCATTACCGCCGCCAACGAGCATATCCAGACCAACACCTGCGAGGTGGTGCGCGGTACCCTGGATTTGGCCGTCAGGGGCGGGCTGGACTGTCTGGACGGCATCGTCTTCTCCGATATCTGCGACCCTGTCCAGTACCTGTCCGGCATCTGGAAGCTGGTACACCCCTTCCCATACTTTCACGTCCTGGACATCCCCCACAAGCTGGACGGCACCGGGCGGGACTACCTACTCACCGTGTGGCAGCGGTTCCGAACCAGCCTGGAGGACTTAAACGGCCGGAAAATAGGTGATGATGCCCTGCGGCAGAGCATCGCCCTCTACAACCGGAACCGGGCCCTGCTGAGGCAGATCTACCAGTGGCGGCGGGCCAACCCGGGCCTCATCAGCGCCAATGATATCGCCGCGGTGGTCCGCGCCGGTATGGTCATGCCCAGGGAGGAGCACAACCGGTGGCTCACCGAGCTGCTGGCCCAGGCTAAGAAGAAGCCAAAAGCGGCCGCCGGTAACCAGGTCAAGCTCTTCCTGGCCGGCACCCTCTGCGCCGAGCCGCACCGGGAGATACTGCGCCTGGTGGAGGAGCTGGGCGGCGTCATCGTGGACGACGAGATATACGTCGGGGCCCGCTACTTCGCCACCGACGTGGCCGAAGGCGGCGACCCCATGGCCGCCCTGGCCGACCATTACGGCCAGCGCTGGCCCTGCACCACCATGCATTACCCCGAGATTTACCCGCGTCAGGGTGACGGAGGGCAGCGCGATTATACCCGCTCCCTGATAGAGATGTACCGCCAGAGCGGGGCCCGGGGTATCATCATGCTGATAGTGCTCTTCTGTGACCCGTACAGCTTCAACTACCCCACTATCAAGGAGCGCCTGGCTGCCGCCGGGGTACCCGCGTTGATGATGGAGACCGAGCACCAGATGGGCGCCATGGAGCAGGTACGCACCCGGCTGCAGGCCTTCATCGAGATGCTTAAGGGTTAACGATGAGTCCGACCGGCCTCAAAAAGGGAGGGGGAACACCAGCGTCATCGGTCATCACCTGCGGCCTGGATATAGGCTCGGTGATGGCCAAGGCCGTGGTTATGGCCGGGGGCCGGGTGCTGGGCCGCGCCGCCCGGCCCACCGGTACCGATATTCCCCGGGTAGCCGAACAGATTGCTACCGAAGCCCTGGAGCAAGCCGGGCAGACGCTCAGGGACGTCAGCCGTTTCGTGGCCACCGGCTACGGGCGGGTCAATGTGCCCCTGGCCGATAAGCAGGTCACCGAAATCACCTGCTGCGCCCGGGGGGTGCACCACCTCTACCCGGCGGCGCGGACGGTGATTGATATCGGCGGGCAGGACACCAAGGTCATCCGCCTGGACGACCAGGGCCGTGTGGTCAACTTCGGCATGAACGACAAGTGCGCCGCCGGCACCGGCCGCTTCCTGGAGGTAGCCGCCCAGACGCTGGGGGTAAGTGTGGAGGATCTGGGGGAGCTCTCCCTCAAGTCACAGCACCCGGCGTCAATGAGCAGCACCTGCACCGTCTTTGCCCAGTCCGAGATTGTCTCGCTGATTATGCAGAAGGCCCTGGTGGTGGACATCATCGCCGGGCTGCACCAGGCCATCGTCAACCGGGTCTTCGGGCTGGCCTCCAGTGTGGGGCTGAAAGAAGCCTACATCATGGTGGGCGGGGTAGCCCAGAACACGGGGGTGGTACGGGCCATGGCGGCCCGGCTGGGCCGCCCGCTCCATGTCCCGGAGGCACCACAGTACGTGGTGGCCACCGGGGCCGCCCTGACGGCATAGTAACCAAGCTTATAGGAGGTAACCATGGCAGAAAAAGGTCCGGAGAGGTTCCAGGCTTCCCTCCGCCTGGGCCAGATAATCAGCGATTTTTACGCCAATGCCCATCAGGCCAAGGCTAACGGCCAGCCGGTGGCCTGGTTGTCCACCTTCGCCCCGGCCGAGATAGTCAAGGCGATGGGGGTGTACTGCGTCTACCCGGAGGCCCACGCCGCCACCTGCGGCGGGCGGGACGTGGCCAAGTACCACTGCGAGATTACCGAGGGCTGCGGCTTCTCCTCCCACCTCTGCACCTACGTCCGCAGCGACATCGGCTCGGCCATCGCCGGAGCGGACACCAAAAGCCCGGTGGGGGGCCTGCCCAAGCCGGACTTCCTGGTGGCGGCCAGCAGCAGCTGCGAGGTAGTCACCTACTGGTTCGAGTACCTGAGCAACTTCTTCCAGGTGCCCCTGTTCCTGGTGGACACTCCCTTCGTCCACCAGGACAATCCGGAGGCGGTCAACTACATAAAAAAGCAGCTCCTTGACCTGATTGCCTTTCTGGAGAAGGTGCTCGGCAAGAAGTTCGATAACGACCGCTTCATGGAGGTGGTGCGGCTCTCCGAGAAGGCCACCGGGCTGTACCGGGATATCCTGGAGCTGATAAAGAGCGTGCCCGCCCCGGCCACCCTGATGGACATCTTCGCTCACAACTTCGTGGTGTTGACCATGCGGGGCACCGAGGCGGCCATCGAGCACTACGCTGGCTTGAAGGCCGAGGTAGAAGAGCGGCGCCGCCAGAAAATCGGGGCCCTGCCCGAGGAGAAGTACCGCCTTTACTGGGACAACATCGCCATCTGGTTCCGCTTCGGCTGGCTGGGCAGGAAGCTCACCGAGGCGGGGGCGGGCCTCATCGCCAGCACCTACAGCCGCATGTTCGGCTACGAGCAGATGGACTCGTCGCGGCCGCTGGAGAGCATCGCCGAGTACTGCTACTACCCCCTGACCAACCGCAACCCGGAGTGGAAGATTGAGAACATCCTGAAGCTGATTGACGAATATTCCATAGACGGCCTCATCTTCCACTTCACCCGCAGCTGCAAGGCCTTTACCCTGCACCAGATGGTGGTCAAGGATGCCGTCTCCCGGCAGACCCATCTGCCGGTGGTGGTGCTGGAGGGGGACATGGTGGACAGCCGCCTCTTCAACGAGGGGCAGGCCAACACCATACTGGACGCCCTGATTGAGTCCCTGGAGGGCCGCAAGACACCGGCATAACGATAAAGAGGGGGGTGTTTACACTATGACCCAACTGAGCCAGGCCAAGCTGAAGGAACTGTTTACCACCCTGCTCAAGGTCAGGCTGCTGGAGGAGCGGCTGATTGAGCTCTCCACCCAGGGGCAAATCCCCGGCTGGCTGCATTCCGGCCTGGGGGAAGAGGCCGTGGGGGTGGGGGTGGTATCCAACCTGAACCAGGACGACTACGTCTCCAATACCCACCGTGGCCGCAGCCAGGCCATACCCAAGGGGGTTGACCTCAAGGGTTTCATGGCCGAGACGTTGGGCAAGGCCACCGGCACCTGCAAGGGCAAGTCCGGGGAGATGCACTTCGGTGATATCAAGGCCGGGGTGCTGGGGGCCTCCGCCATCATGGGGGCCAACATCCCCGTCGCCGCCGGGGTGGCCCTCTCCTGCCAGATGAGAAAGACCGGCCAGGTGACCGTCTGCTTCTTCGGCGACGGCACCGTGGACGAGGGCACCTTCCACGAGACCCTCAACGTGGCCTCGCTGTGGAAGCTGCCCATCGTCTTCGTCTGCGAGAACAACGGCTGGGCCCAGTTCGAGCCGCAGACGGACACCGCCGCCCAGCCGGACATCTACCGCAAGGCGGCGGCCTACAACATGCCGGGTAAGATGGTGGACGGCAACGACCTGCTGGCGGTCTACGAGGCCGCCGGCGAGGCCATCGCCCGGGCGCGGAAGGGTGACGGGCCTACCCTGCTGGAGTGCAAGGTCAAACGCTGGCTGGGGCACTACGTCGGCGACCCGCAGAAGTACCGCGACCCCGCCGACATCGAGGCGGTACGCCAGCTTGACCCGGTGCCCCGCCTCCAGAAGAAGCTGCTGGCCGACAAGGTAATCACCGAGACGCAGATTGAAGACATCAAAAGCAAGATTAAAGCCGAAATAGAAGAGGCAGTGGTGTTCGCTCAGAACAGCCCTCCCCCTGAGCCCAGTGCCGTTTACGAGGACGTTTACTGCGAGGAGGGGGTATAGCCATGAAAGAGATACGTTATATCAGAGCCGTCAACGAGGCCCTGCGCGAGGAGATGGCCCGGGACGAGAGGGTCTTCATCATCGGCGAGGACGTGGGGGCCTCCGGCGGTGCCTTCACCGCCACCCGGGGGCTTTACCAGGAGTTCGGCGCCGCCCGGGTGAAGGATACCCCCATCTCGGAATCGGCCATCATCGGTATGGCCCTGGGGGCGGCCATGACCGGCCTGCGGCCGGTGGCCGAGATTATGTTCATGGACTTCCTGGCCGTCTGCATGGACCAGATTGTCAACCAGGTGGCCAAGATGCGCTACCTCTACGGCGGCCAGTACAAGGTGCCCATGGTGATACGGGCCCCGTCCGGCGGTGGCTTAAGCGCCGGCCCCCACCACTCCCAGTGCCTGGAGAACTGGTTCACCCATATCCCCGGCCTGAAGGTGGTGATGCCCTCCACCTGCTACGACGTGAAGGGGCTGCTCAAGGCCGCCATCCGGGACGACAACCCGGTGCTGGTCATCGAACACAAGGGACTGGCCATAACCGGCCAGATTCCCGAGGAGGAATACATCGTGCCGCTGGGCAAAGCGGACATCAAGCGGGAAGGGGACAACGTGACCATCGTGGCCACCTCCCAGATGGTGTTCAAGGCCCTGGCGGCGGCGGAGAAGCTGGCGGCGGAGGGTATCTCTGCCGAGGTGGTTGACCCCCGCACGTTATGCCCGCTGGACATGGAGACCATCTTGAACTCGGTGAAGAAGACGGGCCGCCTGGTGGTGGCCCATGAGGCGGTGAAGAGCTGCGGCTTCGGGGCCGAGATTGCCGCCCGGGTGATGGAGGAAGGTTTTGACTACCTGGACGCCCCGGTAAAGCGCGTCGGGGCGGCCTTTACCCCGGTACCCTTCGGCCCGGCCCTGGAGAAGGCCTACCTGCCCAACGAGAATGATATCATTAAAGCGGTCAAAGAGGTTGTCTAAACCAGACCGCCAGGAGGAAGCCCGATGAAAGCAGCCAGATGGCACGGCAACAAAGACGTACGGGTAGAGGATGTCCCCGAGCCTTCGCCGGGGGCCAATGAGGTTAAAATCAAGGTCAAGTGGTGTGCCCTCTGCGGCACCGACCTCCATGAGTACCGCGACGGCCCGGTGCTGGTACCGGCCAGCCGCCCTCACCCGCTCACCGGCAAGCAGGCCCCGGTCACCCTGGGGCACGAGTTCTCCGGCGACGTGGTGGCGGTGGGCAGTGGCGTCAGCAACGTCAGCGTGGGCGACCGGGTGTGCGTCAACCCGCTGATCTACTGTAATAACTGCTACTGGTGCTGGCGGGGGCGCTACAACGAGTGTGCCCAGCTGGGCACCCTGGGCCTGGGGGCCGACGGCGCCCTGGCCGAATACGTGGTGGCCCCGGCTTACGGCTGCTACCGGCTGCCTCCCTCGGTAAGCTACGAGATGGGGGCCCTGACCGAGCCGCTGGCGGTAGCCGTCAGGGGCTTCCGGCGGGGCGGTATCTCCATCGGCGACAACGTAGCCATCATCGGGGCCGGCCCTATCGGTCTGCTCTCCCTTCAGGTGGCCCTGGCCGGCGGGGCGGGGCAGGTCTTCGTCATCAACCGCGGCCTGGCCCGGCGGGAGCTGGCCCTCAGGCTGGGGGCCACCGCCGCCTACAACCCCCAGGAGGTTGACCCGGGCAAGGAGATAAGCAAGCTGACCGACCGGGTGCGGGCCGACGTGGCCCTGGAGTGCGCCGGCGGCCCGGAGCCGATGAAGACCGCCGTCAGCGTCTCCAAGCGGGCGGGGCGCATCGTGCTGCTGGGCATCTCCGCCCGGCCCTACGAGTTCGACTTCGACCGCATCCTCTTCCAGGAGAAGGAGATTATCCCGGTACAGGGGTACGTTGACGAGTTCCCGGCAGCCATCTCGCTGCTGGCCAACGGTAAAATCAATACCGATGCCGTTATCACCGGCCGGATAAAGCTGGCGGACATCGTGACCAAGGGCTTCGAGGCCCTCATCGCCAACCCGGCGGAGAACATCAAAATCCTGGTATCACCCGAATAGGGGGACAAGATGGCGCTACAAACGCTGGTTCTGGAGAAACGGGAGCAGGTAGCCTACCTCACCTTCAACCGCCCCGATGTGCTCAACGCCATCAACGAGACGCTGATGGCGGAGATGAAGCAGGCCCTGGCCGAGATTGACCATGACGCGGCGGTAAGGGTGGTCATCATCACCGGGGCAGGCAAGGCCTTCATGGCCGGGGCGGATATCGCCGTCCTGGCCAAGCTTACCCCCCTCGAGGTTGACCGGTGGAACCACCTTCTGATTGATAACTGGTCGGCGGTGGAGAAGCTCCGGCAGCCGGTTATCGCCGCCATCAACGGCTATGCCCTGGGCGGGGGGCTGGAGCTGGCCCTGGCCTGCGATATCCGGGTGGCCTCGGAAAAGGCCCGGCTGGGGCTGCCGGAGGTCAAGCTGGGCCTCATCCCCGGTACCGGCGGGCCGCAACGGCTTTCCCGCCTGGTGGGGCGGGGGCGGGCCCTGGAGATGATTCTCACCGGCGAGCCGGTCACGGCGGCAGAGGCCTATCGCATCGGCCTGGTCAACAAGGTAGTCCCTGATGGTGAGTTAATGAAAGCGGCCGAGGAGATGGCCGCCAAGATAAAGGCCAACGGCCCCATCGGGGTGGCCCTGGCCAAAGATGCCGTCTGGCAGACGGAGGGCATGCCTCTGGACGCGGCCATCGCGTACGGCCACCGCAACGTGGTCATCAGCACCACTTCGGCCGACGCTAAGGAAGGCCTGAACGCCTTCGTGGAGAAGCGGCCGCCTCACTGGCAGGGCAAATAGCCGGATATCAGGTATAAGGGGGGTTTGCATGGCAACCAAGGTAACCATGCCCAAGCTGGGCCTGACCATGACCGAGGGCAAGGTGGTGGAGTGGCGGAAGCAGGTGGGAGAGACGGTAACCAAAGGGGAAATCCTCTACGTCATCGAGACGGAGAAGGTTACCTTCGAGGTGGAGGCCCCGGATTCGGGGGTACTGGGTAAAATTGTAGCCGCCGAGGGGGAGGTGGTACCGGTGGGGGGCGTGGTGGCCTATATCGTCCAGCCCGGCGAGAAGCTGGCCGACCTTCCTGAGACAGGGGTGAAACCGGCGGCGGAAGCCGCGGCGGCCCCCGGCGGGGGAACCGCCCCTGGCCCCAGACCGGAAGCTAAAGGGCTGGAGGGGGCCAAAATATCACCGGTCGCCCGCAAGATGGCCGAGGAACACGGCATCGACGTGTCCGGCGTCACCGGCAGCGGCCCCGGCGGGCGTATCGTGCGGGAGGACATCGAGAAGGCAATCAAGGCGGGGGGCACCCCAACGCCGGCAGCCGCCGCCCCGGCACCGGGCCGGAGGGTGGAGCCGATGAGCTCGATGAGGAAGGTCATCGCCCGGCGCATGATTGATAGCTGGCAGCAGACCCCCCATTTCCAGCTCACTCTGGAGGTGGACGCCACCCGGCTGATTGCCGCCCGCAAGGCCCTGCTGCCCGCTGTTGAGGCCGAGGCCGGGGTGAGGCTGACCTTCACCGACCTGCTCACCCGGATAGTGGCCCAGGCCCTGGCCGACTTCCCCGAGATGAACGTCAGCTATACCCCGGAAGGGCTGGTGGTGATTGAAGATGTTGACATCGGTCTGGTGGCCGATGTGGGCGGCGGGCTCATCGTGCCGGTCATCCGGCAGGCCAGCCGGAAGTCCCTGGCGGAGATTGCCCAGACCCGCAATGACCTCATCACCCGGGCCCGTGACGGCAAGCTCGGCCTGGACGAGATGACCGGCAGCAGCTTCACCATCTCCAACCTGGGGATGTACCCCATCGACCAGTTCTGCGCCATCATCAACCCGCCGCAGGCGGCCATCCTGGCGGTGGGCCGCACCATCGAGAAGCCGGTGGTGGTTGACGGCCAGATCGTTGTCCGGTCGCGGATATCCCTGACCCTGGGCATTGACCACCGCTGCCTTGACGGTGTTATCGGGGCCAAGTTCCTGGGACGGGTGAGGGATATTATTGAAGACCCTTCCCTGCTGTTTCCCCAGCTTAAAGATAAACTCTAGTGAGGTAATGAGATGACTCCAGAAGCGAACAGCCTGATGGTTATT
>JAZDIY010000095.1:0-6498 GCA_043804445.1 Chloroflexota bacterium
CTTGCCCATATGGTTCAGGCTGATCTGGCTGCCTTCGACCTCAACCGGGAAAGCCTCTCCGGGGTGCTGCAGCTGCTCAAGGACATTATCCGGCCGGCTGGTATCAGCCCGCCGGGGCGTTGCCAGCACGGTGACCGGCCCCGTCCGGTGGACTTCGCCCGGGGCTTTATCCGGGCGCAGCCGGATAAAAACGGGGATACGGAGCCTCCCCTCCTGCGTCCACTGGCTGAACCTGACCTCGGCGACCAGTTCGGGCCGGACCCAGGTGGTGGGGGCATTGAGCGGCGGGGCGGCCGCAAACGGGCAGTGGTCAAGGGGTATGGCATCGAGCCGGCCCTTCAGTTCACGCAGGGCCTCTTCACTGAAGCCGCTGCCGACATGCCCGGCGAAGATGAGCTGGCCCTCATCATCAAAGTAGCCCAGCAACAGGGAGCTGAAGGTGTTCTCCCGTCCTCCTGCCGCCACGCTGTAGCCGCCGATGACAAAATCATCGCTGAGCGTGGCCTTGACCTTCAGCCAGTGGCGGGAGCGCTTCCCCGATTCATAGACGCTATCAATCTGTTTGGCGATGACCCCTTCCAGGCCGTTCTTCACCGCGGCCTGATACACCGTTTCCCCTTCCCCCTCGAAGTAGTCGGTGGGCCTGACCCGGTCATCCGGCCGGAGGATGCCGTGAAGCACCTCTTTACGGGAGCGCAGCCCCGAGCCACGGAGGTCATAGCCGTCCAGATAGAGAATATCGAAAACGTAGTAAAGCAGGGGAAACTGACCGGCCGGTCTGCCTGCCGTCTGACCTGGGGCCGTCAAATAGTCCTGTAGACACTGAAAACACGGCCGCCCTTTTTCATCGGTGGCGATTACCTCGCCATCGAGGATAAGCTCGGAGGCGGGCTGGCGGCTGAGGGCGGGGACGATTACGGCGTACTGCCGGGTAACATCGTTGCCCCGGCGGGAGAACAGGGTTACCTGGCCATCACGGATATGGGCCATGACGCGGTAACCGTCCAGCTTCGGCTCGAAAATCCAGCCGGGATGGGAAAAGGGGCCTTCCGCCAGGCTGGCCAGCATCGGAGCCGCGGCCGATGGGAAGGGGGCCGGGCGGGCCCCGGCTACCTGTTGGGGATTGAGCCGGGTAACCGCCGGCGCCTCAGACAGGTGCCCCGCCCTGACATCTTCAATAGTACGGCCGGAGACCACCGAACGCGCCTCTTGCAGGATATCGCTGCCGGGCCGGGCGTAATCGTCACGGTGCTTCATCAGCAGCCAGTCCTTTTCCCTTTTCGGCATTTTGACCAGCGTCCAGGAGCCCTGCAGCTTGCCCCCGCGCAGGAAAAACGAGAGCTTGCCCTGCTCCAGGCCGCGTCTCATTTCTTCTTCGGCGGCGGCGCGGCCACCGAAAAGTAACCGGCCGCCTTTGTCGGGGGAGTAGCTGCCGCTGTCCCACACGATGACCTCACCGGCACCATACTCGCCTGGGGGAATGGTGCCCTCGAAGGCGGCGTATGCCAGCGGGTGGTCTTCTACCCTGACGGCCAGGTGCCTGGCGGCGGGGTCTAGCGATGGCCCCTTGGGTACGGACCACGATTTGAGAACGCCGTCGAGCTCGAGACGGAAGTCGTAGTGCAGCTGCCGCGCCCGGTGTTTCTGGACGACAAAGGTCAACGGCCCCCCCTTCACCTCCGCCCGGGGCGGCGGTTCAGAGGTACGCCTGAAGTCACGCTTCCCCCGGTACTTTTCCAGCCCCATATCCATATTTAATGCTATAATTTTAAGCCTATGGCTGTCCAGATGAGGTTTTGAGAATCGGGACGGATTTTGGTCGGCCGCAGATGAAGGCCTTGCCGGGCCTTAGCTGAGGGCTGGCTCCTTCTTGGCGGCCGCGATGCTGGCCCGCAGCGCCGCCATGAGGTCGCCCATCTCCGCCTTGGGCATGGCGGGGGCAACCAGCTTCTCGCCCTTGATCTTGGCTTCAACCACCTTTTTCAGGGCTTCGTGGTATTCGTCCTGATAGTCCCCCGGCTTAAAGCCCCGGGCCATGGCTTTGACCAGTGACACGGCCATGTCAAGCTCGGCGTCGGTGACCTTGGTTTTCGGAGGCGTGAGTTCCTGCCGGGGCAAAATCTCGGTTTCATAGTGCATGGTATGCAGCAGGAGGCTGTCTTCGAGGGGTCTCAGACAGCCGAGATGTTCCCGCCGCTGAAAGGTAACCTTGCCGATGCCCACCCGCCCCGTTTTCACCAGGGCTTCCTTGAGAAGCCGGAAAGGCCGGGTGCCCAGCTCCTCCGGCTCAAGGTAATGGACGCCGTAGTAATAGATGGGGTCTATCTCCTTCGCCTCGACGAAGCCCAGAATGTCAATGGCGTGTGATGTCTTAATCGGGACTCTTTCCAAATCACTATCATCCAGGACCACGTACTGCTCTTTGGCGACCTCGTAGCCCCGCACCGTATCTTTTATGCCGAAGTACTCGTCATCAGTCTCGCAGTGCAGTACCTGTTTGGGCCGGGTGAGGCACTTCTTGTGGAGAAGATGAAAACTCAGCGTTTCACTCTCCGTACCCAGGTACATCTTGACCGGTATGGCCACCAGCCCGAAGCTGATGACGCCTTTCCAGAATGCTCTTGGCATAGACCACCTCCTGACCGCTTTACCTGGGGTTATTCGTTAGATTATAGAGGAATCAACGGGCCCGATTGGCCAGTGTCTCCAGGGCTTCCTCCGTAAGGGAGGGTTTTCTCCCGGGGTCATTTCGCCTAAAACAGCCTTTCTTAAGACCGTAACCTAATATAGCTTGCCTGCCATAAAATGGTTACAAAATTATGCCCGGTGATGTTACATTTTCGTGACATTTGTGGCTTTACCTTCGGTAAGTAGCCAGCTCCGTTACGGGGTGTGGTAAATCACCGCCCTCTGCCAGGCTTTTTTAACCCTATCGAATTCCTCCGGAGAGATGGGCTTTTGGCTGTAGCGGGCCAGCAGGTACGCTTCGGTAAGCTGTTTCAGGTCGTCCTGCTGCTGGGGGAACCGGTCCTCCAGCCGCTCCAGGTGTTCCAGAGGGGTTTGCGTCGGGGCGCGGGCTATTCCCTGCCGGGCTGACCAGCGCAGCAGGTGCCGGTAGAGGGCCCGGATGGAGATTAAGGGCTCTTCTGCCGGCCTGGGGCGTCGCCACCACCTCGTAAAAAGCGATGTCAGCCAGAGCCACAGCTTCTTAAGCAGCTGGGGAAAGAGGGACATCAGACTGCGGAGCATACCCAGGGAAACCAGGCGAAGCTGGAACCGGACTGGCGCTACCGGATGAGACCGGCGCCCGGCTTGCCGCTTTCTCAGGGCAAAGGCGATAAAGGCTACTATCGCCAGGAAGATGACGAAAGCGATAATCCAGATGACGATGGGGCTTATGCCGTTACCCCCCTCGGCTGGGGGTGGCATTGAGGCGGGAGGGGGCAGCCCCCCCGGCTCGGGGCGAACATTGCAGTTGAGGTCGAACTTGAACTCGCGGGGTGGGGTAGTGGCGGGCTGGTGCTGGGCATTCAGCCAGTCCAATATTTTCAGAAGGATGTTTTTCAGCCAGTAGACGATGGCATGAGCCAGACCCGGGGAGAGCAGCAGAATTAGGACCATGCCGGGCACCATGACGACGGCGCCGGCGAGGAGCAGGTGTCCCGGGTTCGGGGAGCGTAACGCGGTTGCCCCGCGGGACAGGGCGCTTGCCCAGCGGGCCAGGAACAGGGCCAGCGGCGCCAGCAGGAAGAAGAGGAACACCGGCGGGACACTGCCCGCCGCCTGCGAGAAGGCCAGCACCACCAGAATGCCGATCTGAAGACGGAAGGCGACGGTGGTATAGTTCACCTGGTGCTGAGGTACCGAGTACCCCAGCCGCCAGATAATCCCGCAGAGGCCCATGCCCAGAATAATGCCGGGAATATCTACCTGTCCGGCCGCCAGGCTGCTGAGCAATCGCTCTCCGGCGACCAGCAGTATCACCAGGGTAACCAGGGACAGTTCCAGGCTGAACCTCAGCCGCTGGGGGAGGGTAGGCTGGGGGATAAGCTTGGGGAGGAGGGCCAGTGGATAGAGGAGTAACATGAGGATAAGGATATAGGCTGGTCTGTTTAGCAATGACGCCAGGAGATACAGGTAACTCAGCTCCGTGCCCAGGAAGGCAAGATAGAACAGGGTGGATGGTCGGGCCAGTCTCATGAGTAAGCCTCCCCGTTAAGCGAGACGATAGCCGGCCTCTCCTGTCCGGCAGTCTGTTCGATGCTAACGCACAGGAGCGAATAACCGTCCCGCTCAAGCTGGCGGGCCAGGCCGGTGAGAGCCGGCGTGGCGGTACGGGTAACCACTACCATGGTGGCCCCCATGGGGAGGAGGGGCCGGAACCGGTCCATCTCCTCGTGAAGGGATAGCCGTGACTTAGCCGTGACCCGCGCCAGGGCTTCCAGTATTCGCAGCAGCTGGCCCCGCCCGCTGCCTATCGCCATCACCACCTCCGGCTCGCTGTTGGCGATCAGCCCCACCGCAAAACCCTGCCGCTCGGCTTCATAGGCCAGGGAGGCCACCGTGCTCACCGCCCGCTCGAACTCTTCATCTTCCTCCGGGAAGCTATGCACATCCAGGATGAGGAGCAGGCTGAGGCTGGTGCTGGACTCATAATGCCGGGTCTGGAGCTTGCCGTGGGCGGCGCTGGCTTTCCAGTGAATGCGTTTAATGGGGTCATCGTAGCGGTAGTCGCGGGCCCCGGCCACCCGGCTGACATCCTCGTAGAGGCTCCTGGCGATGGCCTTTCCCCCAGGAGGGCTCTCAGGGGGAGGTGCAGCTTGCCCAGGGGAATTATCCGGGGGTAGACCAGCAGGCTCTGGAACTGAGGCAGGACCAGCTCTCTGGGGAAAAGCCCGAACATGTCTCCGGAGCGTAGCCGGAGCGGCCCCAGCCGGTAGTCCCCCCTGGCTTGGGCCGCCAAGGTATGCTGCCAGGTGATAACCTGCCCGCGTGAGAGGGCAGTGACCCAGCGCCACCGTTCCCGGGCATAGGGGCTGGGCGACCTCTTACCGGTGGCCAGGCGATAGGGTATCTCTACCTCTGTTTCCAGCCAGGGGAAGGGGTATCCCCTGGTTGGCCAGTTCGAAGGTAAGCTCCACTGTCTCTCCGGGGAAAACACGGTCACGGCTGGTGCTTATCTTTCCCGTCAGACCCCGGAGGGCATACCGGCTCCAGAAACGGGGCAGGAGGGCCAGTACCAGCAGCAATACCGTGCTGGCCAGCAGCGGTACCATCTGCTTAAAAGCCGAAAGAACGAGCAGCCCCAGCAGAATCAGCAGCACTGTCCAGTGGCAGAAGGCGGGGTAACCCAGCCTGACGGTGGCCCTATCCGACGCTGGGTTCTTCTGCCGGGATCGGGAGAGAGGCGAGGATGTCGGCAATTAGTACCTCCTTACTGGTGTTGTGGAGGTAGGCTTCCGTGCTCAGGATAAGGCGGTGCCCCAGTACCGGCAGGGCCAGTTGCTTAACGTCATCGGGCAGGACGAAGTCCCGTCCCCGGATGAGGGCCAGGGCCTGCGCCGCCCGGTAGAGGGCGAGGCTGGCCCGGGGGCTACCCCCCAGCGCAATGGCCGGGTTGGTGCGCGTTTTCCGGGTGACCTCCAGAATGTAGTGCCGCACCGAGGGTTCCACGTATATCTCCTGGGCCTGCCGCTTGCTGTCCATTATCTCGGGTGCCGAGGTCACTGCGGCCAGCTGGTCCAGGGGGTTAGACCGCTCGAAGCGGAGGAGCATCATGTCTTCATCCTCCGGGCTGGGATAGCCCAGAGCCATCTTGAGCAGGAAGCGGTCCAGCTGGGCCTCCGGGAGAGGGAAGGTCCCCTGCAGTTCTACCGGGTTCTGGGTAGCGATGACTATGAACGGCTGGGGGAGGGGCATGGTGATTCCATCCACGGTTACCTGCCTTTCCTCCATGCACTCCAGCAGGCTGGACTGGGTGCGGGGCGTGGCCCGGTTGATTTCGTCCACCAGAACAATATTAGCTATCACCGGACCGGGGCGAAACTCAAACTGGCTGGTCTTCTGGTTGAAGAAATGGATGCCGGTGATATCGGAGGGGAGCAGGTCGGGGGTACACTGGATACGGCGGAAGCTGCAACCGAGAGAACGGGCCAGCGTCTTGGCCATGGTAGTCTTGCCGATGCCGGGCACATCCTCAATCAGGATATGGCCCTCGCAGAGCACCGCCACCAGGGCTAGCTCCAGTACCTCTGGCCTGGCCACCATGACACTCTCCACGTTTTCCAGGATACGCTCCACAAATTCCGGGACCATGCTGACCTCCTGTTTTCCACCGGCGGCCGGGGCTATTGCCTGAAGCGGACTCACCGGGTCGCGTTCGGTGTAGGGTGTCGCCCAATCCTTACCATCGAAGACGTAGTCGGTGCTAATATGTACCAACACCGCTCCAGCATCAGCACATGCTTGCGCAAGGCGTTGAGGGGCTTGTGTGTTCAT
>JAZDIY010000096.1:0-2379 GCA_043804445.1 Chloroflexota bacterium
CTTCAGCCGACCGAAGTTACGTTCCCGGAACTCCCCTTCCCGTTGAAAGCACTGGTCGGAGACCTCGGCGTAGATGTACACCTCCCTCTGCCCGGAGCGGGCAGCTACGGGTGGGCCACCTAACTGCATCTTTTGCCACCAGACCCGGAGCGCGGTGTAGCCGCGGGCGGCGATACCCCAGGCGGTCAGCCTCACCAGCTCCGGCAGCACCGACTTCCGGCCCGCAAAGCTGAAGCGGCTACCTGCCTGCCGGTAGCTCAGCCACAGGTAGCGGTACAGCCAGCGGTTCTCGATAAATACCACCAGCGTTCTGGTCTTGCCCCACGCCTCCCCGGAAATGACCTCGGCCAGCACGGCAGCATAGCACCAGTGCAGGAAAAGGTCTGAGGTCAGCGGGCTCTTGTAGGCGACATTGGAAGCCCACCAGCGGGCTTTATCCGGCTGGTGTTCCCCCAGCCCGGCCACGAAATCCAGGAAAGGTCCTTTCTCCCGGCGGGCCACCTGCTGCAGGAGGTCACCGATGTGGTGGTAACGGTCATCACCCAGTACCCGGGAGATGGCCGCCCGCTGATTTATGTCTTTCCCCAGGTACAGCCAAACCAGCGGGCGGCCCGCCAGCCGGCCCGGGACTTTGCGGGCGTCTTCCGGGTGGCTGAAAACAACCGCCTCGCCACTTGTCTCTTTAACACTGCTCATTGGTACTTCAACCGGATAGTATCCGCCTGCATCAGCTGTCTGACCTCGGCCAGGTCTTCGGGGGTATCCACGCTGATTCTGGCGTTTTCAATCCTGACCGCCCTGATTTTATAGCCGTGCTCCAGCACCCGGAGATACTCGTTGTATTCCACCGACTCCAGGGGGGTGGGCGCCCACGAGGCATACTCCATCAGAAATGCCCTGCGGAAGGGCACGACGAAGCACACTTTTAGCATCTCGTCAACCGGCCCCCGGGCGTCGCTGGGCAGGTCGGTGCGGGAGCAGTAGAGGATATTACCCTCCAGGTCAAGCACCGCCTTGATATCGGACGGGCTCCCCTTTTTCCGGTAGGGAGTGACCCCCACGGCTATCTGCACCGTGGGGTCTAGTAACAGCGGCGCCACGATGGCGTCAATGTGTGCCGGGTCAACCAGCGGCTCGTCACCCTGGATATTGACCACGATATCGCAGTCAACCGACTGGCAGGCCTCGGCGATGCGGTCGGAGCCGGTGCGGTGGCGGCCGGTCATTATCACCTGGCCCCCGTGGGACCGCACCACATCCTTGATTTGGGGGCTATCGGTGACCACATAGACCTCATCCAGGCTCCGGGCCAGGCGGCTGCGCTGGTAGGTATGCACCACCATGGGCAGCCCCATGATATCCACCAGGGCCTTTTCCGGCAGCCGGCTTGATTCCAGCCGCGCCGGTATCATCCCCACCACTCTCATATCTCGGTTTCCTTCTGCCGCCCCGCTACTTGCAGAAAATCGTGGTACAGGGCCTCATAGGCATGGAACAGGACGGTGGCGTCCGGCATGAGGGTGATGAACTGCATGCCGGTGCCGCACATCCAGGCCATGTCGGCTTTGTCCTTAGCCACGTAGGCCCCGGCGGCGATGCCCTGCCGGTTAATCTTTCCCACCCCGGCTTCAATCCGCCCTCTCACCTCCGGGTGGTCCACCTGGCCCGGGAAACCCACCGCCTGGGACAAATCATAGGCGCCGATGTAGATAATGTCCACCTTATCGGCCAGCTTTTCAATCGCCAGAATGTCGTCCAGGCTGGCTACGGCATCTTTGCCCTCCAGCATCAGGGCCAGCAGCGTTCGCTCGTTCTGAATCCGGCTGTGGTCAGCCACGTGGTGCCGTGAGTAGCCGCCGGCCCGGGTAAACGGGGAGAAGCCCCGCTCTCCGAGGGGGTAGTATTTGGCGTGGGCGATAGCCCGCTCGACATCGTCCCTGGAGGCGATATGGGGCACCAGCACCCCGTGGGCGCCAATGTCCAGCGCCTTCAGTATTGAAGCGGCCTCGTTCCGGGCCACCCGCACCAGCGGGGCACAGCCGGTAACCTCGGCGGCCCTCACCATATCCTCCGCCGTCTCGTATCCGGCCGGGCCGTGCTCCAGGTCAATGATGACAAAGTCCAGCCCGGTGGCCGCGACGACATTTAGCACCGCGGCGGAGGGGAGGGTACACCATGAGCCCACCACCACCTCCCCCCTCTTTAAGCGGGTTTTTAGATTATCATTTGCCGTCTTCATCCCTTTACCCTGTCCTTCACCAGATGATAGCCTTTCACCAGCAGAGCGTTAAGGTAGTATTCGAAGGGGAACCACAGGAAGAAGTATCTCAGTCTTAACCGCGCCAGCTGGCGCCACAACCGGTCAAGAAGCTGGTCAGG
>JAZDIY010000097.1:0-2146 GCA_043804445.1 Chloroflexota bacterium
GTCAGGCCGTCCACCCCGATGATTTCCACCTCGGCACCGGCGGCGATGTCCCCGCCCGCCGATACCGCCTTCCAGAGCTCGTCGCCGACCTTGACCGTGCCCGCCGGCGCCAGGGGTTCGGTGACGGTGGCCGTCAGGCCAACCACGCCCTCCCGGCCGGTAGCCGTCTTTTCCCGGCACAGCACCGGTATCACCGCTTTGTGGACGATAAAGATAATGACGCCCAGCACCAGGCCGATGACGATGAGGACGGACAGGGGGAGCCGCACCCGGAAGAACCACAGTAACACCAGGACCAGCCCCAGGGCCGCCGCGTCGTCCAGCAGCAGTACCAGGACGGTGAGCCAGGCCCGGACGGTTCGGTTCATCGCTTCCCCCGGTTCAGGGCTGGCTTTTCAGCCGGGCCAAGGCCTCGGCCAGGCGCTGCCGGCAGCGCTCCCGCCCCAGTACGGTCATGGTCTGGAACAGGGGCGGGGTGGCCGTCCGCCCGGTGACGGCGACCCGCAGCGTACCGAAGAGCTGGCCGGTTTTAAGCCCCATCTCCTCCGCCAGCGGGCGGAGGGCGGCCTCCAGCGTTTCGGTATCGAACCCGGCCAGCCCCTCCAGCCGGGCCCGGGCCGCCTCCAGGGCGTTGATACTCAACTCACGGGTCATGTTCTTGCCGATAAGCAGGCCGGCATCATAGTCCAGCCGGTCGGCGAAGAAGAACTGCACCAGCCCCGGCACTTCGGCCAGGGTGCGGGCCCGCTCCTGCACCAGGGGCATCATCTGCCGTACGTAGGCGGCTGCCAGGGGCCTCGGCACCTCGGGGGGGAGCTGGGCCTCAAGGAAGGGTAAAGCCTGGCTGGTGAAGTCCTCCGGACTCAAGGCTCGGAGGTACACCCCGTTCATCCAGTCCAGCTTCTCCCGGTTGAAGATGGCCGCCGTTCTGCTCACCCGCTCCAGGGAGAAGTGCTCAATCAGCTCCGGGCGGGAGAGAATCTCGGTCTTATCGTCCAGCGACCAGCCGAGCAGGGCCAGGAAGTTGAGCATGGCCCCGGCCAGGTAGCCCTGCTCCCGGTACTCGGTGATGGAGACCGCCCCGTGCCGCTTGCTCAGCTTGGAGCGGTCGGTGCCCAGCAGCATGGGCAGGTGGGCGAACTGCGGCGGCTCATAGCCCATGGCCTGGTACAGCCGCAGGTGGCGGGGGGTGCTGGAAAGCCACTCCTCGGCCCGCAGTACGTGGCTGATGGCCATGTGGTGGTCGTCCACGATGCTGGCCAGGTGGTAGGTGGGGGAGCCGTCCGACTTGAGCAGCACGAAGTCGTCAATGATACTGTTATCGAAGACCACCTCCCCCCGGATAAGGTCCAGGGCCCGGGTCTCGCCCTCCAGCGGCATCTTAAAGCGCACCACCGGGGTGATGCCCGCGGCCTCAGCCTGAGCCCGCTCCCGTGGGCTTAAGTCCCGGCAGCGCCGGTCGTAACCGGGCGGCTGATGGCGCCGGGCCTGCTCGGCCCGCATCTCCTCCAGCCGCTCCGGCGAGCAGTAGCAGTGGTAGGCCTTCCCCTCGGCCACCAGGCGCCTGGCGGCCTCCTGGTAGAGCGGCAGCCGCTCGGACTGTAAGTAGGGGCCGTAGTCCCCGCCCACCTCAGGGCCTTCGTCCCAGTCCAGGCCCAGCCAGCGCAGCCCCTCCAGGATGGCCTCCAGGGCCCCCTCCACCCGGCGGTTGACATCGGTATCCTCGATGCGGACGATAAAGCTGCCGCCGTGGTGGCGGGCGAAGAGCCAGTTGAAGAGGGCGGTGCGGATGTTGCCCACGTGGGGGTAGCCGGTGGGGCTGGGGGCGTAGCGTACCCTGACCTTATTATCCATGACAACCTTCCCTAAGCACTCCCCATTCTACCACCCTAGCCGTCTACCATTCCAGAGAGGGTAGCTATCTTATCACCCTCACCCCCTGTGTCCCCCTCTCCCTGGCAAGGAGAGGGGGAAGAGATAGAAAGAGGGGCTTTGGCCCCTCTTAGGCTCCTGTGTGGCAAGGGGAGAGAGGAATAAGAAGGGGTGTATTAGTCTTGCGTAAGTAGGTTAAAAAAAGGATACTTGGTAGTAAGTTATTAGCATATGCGGAGGTTACATCATGAAGAAATCTGTGATTATTTGGTTC
>JAZDIY010000098.1:0-4332 GCA_043804445.1 Chloroflexota bacterium
CCCCCTCTTTCACTTTTCCCCCTTCCCTTAGGAAGGGAAGGGGGAAAAGGGGGATGGGTTCTCTGATTTCTTTTTTCCTAATTTCTTGAATATCTTAATCAGGCCGGGCTCTTTGGGTATCTCGTAGCCGCAGTTGGGACACATCACCATGTGGCAGCCTCCCCCCATGGGGCAGCTGCCGCAGCCGGCCTTGCCTTTCTCTTCCTGGAACTGGTGGCCGCAGAGCGGGCATTTCATAGCGGTACTCCTATCGTGGTCAGTATCCGGTTGAGGACGAAGCCGACCAGGAAGGCGAAGGGGGAAGATGAACAGGGTAATGGCCAGGGTCGTCTTGACCCCCCTCTCTTTGAGCATGACGGCGAACTGGGCGATGCAGGGGACGAAAAGGGTGAGGGTTACCGCCGCCACCACCAGGGCGATGCCACCGAGCGCCCCCGTGTTGTGCAGGTCATACAGGCCGGCGGCCCCGAAGTCCCGCCGGAAGAAGCCGTAGAGAAAGATGACGGCGGTCTGCGGCGGCAGCCCGATGAACCTGACCACGGGCTCCAGGGCGCCGACAATCAGCTGGAACAGGCCGGTAAGCTTGCCCAGCCAGAGCAGGAAGCTGGCCAGGATGAAGATGGGCAGTACCTCGGTGAAGTACCACTGCAGGCGGGTGTAGGTCTTCACCAGCACATTGGAGATTTTAGGCAGGCGTAGCGGCGGCACCTCCATGTAGAAGCTGGCCCGCTGGCCGGGGATAACCCGGGAGGCCAGGTAGCCCACCAGCAGCAGTACCCCGGCCACGGTCAGGGCCCAGATGGCCAGGGCCAGCCCGTTACCGGACAGGATGGCGAAGATGACCCCCAGCTGTGCCGAGCAGGGTATGGCCAGGGCCAGCAGCAGGGTGGTGAGCACCCGCTCCCGCCGGGTCTCCAGGGTGCGGGTGACGATGGTGGCCATGGTGGCGCAGCCGAAGCCCAGCACCATGGGGATGACCGCCCGCCCGCTGAGGCCGATGCCCTTGAAGACGCGGTCGATGAGCATGGCCAGCCGGGGAAGGTAGCCCGAGTCCTCGATGGCGGAGAAGACGATGAAGAAGGTGCCCACGATGGGCAGGATGATGGCGAAGGCGTAGCTCAGGCCCAGGGTGATGATGCCGTACTCGCCGACGAAAAGGTCACGCAGGGGCTGGAAGGGAATGATGCCGTTCACCAGGTTGGTGAACCAGGGGTTGAGCCACTGCCCGAACACGGTGTTCTCGATGAAGCCAACCAGGGTGCCGGCCCCCAGGACGCCGACGAACTGGTACAGGCCGACGTAGAGCACCAGGAGCAGGATGGGGAACCCGGTGAGCGGGTTCATCATCAGCCGGCTTAAGTCCTCGGCCAGGCGCCGGTGCGGCCGCTCCCGGGTGGTCAGGGACTCGGCCAGCAGGCGGCGCACCGTCTGCTGGCGCTGCAGGCCGATAACGTAGTTCAGTGATTGGCCGTAGCCTTCCCGGGTCCGGGACACGGTCTGCCGGATGGCCGGATAGCGCTCACCTTCCTGCTGGCTGGCCCAGGCCTCTACCTCGGGGTCGCCCTGCAGGAGCATCAGGGCAATAGCCCGGCGGTCCAGGCCGTATTGGCCGTGCAGCTGCTCTTCCAGGCTGGTGATAGCTGCCTCCAGTGTGGGGTCATACCGGAAGGGGGCAGCTCTGGTGGCTGACATATTCGGCCAGTCTCCTTCGTAGTATTTCTATACCGCGCCCGGTGGTGGCTACCGTGGCTACCACCGGCACGCCCAGGACCTGTTCCAGCCGGTCGGTATTGACCTCGATGCCGGCGGTCTCGGCCTCATCCATCATGTTGAGCACCAGAATGGTGGGGAGCCTTGCCTCGATGACCTGGAGGGCCAGGGGCAGCATCCGCTCCAGGTTCTTGGCGTCCACGGCCAGCAGCACTACCGCCGGTTTCTCGTGGAGCAGTATTGACCGGGCCACCCGTTCCTCCTCGGTGATGGGCAGCAGGGAGTACATCCCCGGCGTGTCCACCACCTCCACCTCTTCCCCCGCTATTCTGGCCTTGCCCCGTGACACGTTGACCGTGGTGCCGGGGTAGTTGGAAACGGTGACGTAGGCCCCGGTGAGGCGGTTGAAGATGACGCTTTTACCCACGTTGGGGTTGCCCAAGATGCATACCTTTCTCAGGCCCTGGTTCTTGAGGCTGGCTCCCGCGCCGTGGCAGCCACCACCATTATTGGAGGGCAGGAAGGGTATCAGCTTGCGCCAGCGGGCCATGTTACGCCGCCTCCTTTTTGGTCGGGCGGAAGTAGCTGACCAGGGCCAGGGCCAGGTACGCCAGGTAGCCGGCTACCTCTATCAGGGAAGGGTTGCCGTTGTAACCGATAATGGCGGTGAGGAACCTCCCCGGGGTCGTACTCTCCGGCAGGAGGTGGTTGATGTCCCACAGGTGTTCCACTACTATGGGAATTACGGCGGCCTCCTGCAGCTCGTGGATGCCGTGGGCCAGCAGCCCGGCGGCGAAGACGATGAGTACCACGCTGGTCACGTTGAAGAAGGCCCTCAGGTTGAGCCGGGAGGCCCCTTTGTAGAGGCTGTAGCCTATGCCCGCGGCGATGGCCAGTCCCAGCAGGCCGCCGGCAGTGAACAGGGCGGCAGATTCGCTGACGCGGGTGGCAGCGAAGAGGAAGAGTATCGTTTCGATACCTTCCCTGACCACCACCAGGAAGGCGAGGGCCACCAGCCCCAGTGACGAGCCGCCGGTCAGCGCCGAGTCTACCTGGGTGTGCAGGTGGACCTTGATGTCCACCGCCTGCCGGCGCATCCAGAAAATCATCCAGGTGAGCACGCCGACGGCCAGGAACATGGCCAGCCCCTCGAAGATTTCCTCGGCCCGCCCGCTGAACTCTCCGGCCAGGAGATAGATGGCGGCCCCGGCCCCCAGGCTGGCCAGCACCGCCAGGGAGGTGCCCACCCATACCGGCCGGAAGCCCCGGCGGTTACCGGTGCGGTTGAGGTAGGCCAGGATGATGCCGATGATGAGGGCGGCCTCCAGGCCCTCCCTCAGGGTGATAAGCAGTGAACCAAGCATGAGTCTTCTCCTTATCGTTTTGGATATTTACCCTGTTACTAATACAAATGCCTCTGATTTGCAATAAGCGATTGAAAAAATAAAATTAAGCCGTTCCCCTTTTCCGGCGGCACTCGGGGCAGTAGCCGGTCAGGTGCACCTCGCTGCTGGTAATCTCGAAGTCCCGGGCCTCGGCCACGTTCTTTCTGACGTAGCGTGATACCGGGTAGCTGAACTCCACCACCTTGCCGCAGCCCAGGCAGACCAGGTGGTGGTGCTCGGAGGCCGGCTTCACCTCGTAGTGGTGGTGGCTGTCATCGAAGTGCAGCTCTTCCACCAGCCCCAGCCTCTTGAACATCTGCAGGCTGCGGTACACGGTGGACAGGCTCAGGCGGGGGTCTTTTTGCCGGGCCCGGCGGTAGACCTCGTCGGCGTCCTGGTGTCCCCCGCCCCGGCGGATGATATCCAGGATCAGGGCCCGCTGCCGGGTGAACCTCAACCCGCTGGTGCCCAGCATCTGGCGCACCTTAAGGGGGGCTACCGCCTGTTTTTTGGCCGCTTTATCGCTAATAATATCCATTCGCAATTAATATTATAAACTATAGACCGGGGGCTGTCAACCGGGGCTAGCCCTGGAGCCGCCTTTTTATCTCCGGGAGAAGGCGCCGGGCGGCCAGTTCCCCCTGCCGGATGCACTCCGGGCACTGGTGAAAATCGGCGTAGCCGATGCTCTCCAGGTGGGGTTCGATGACGATGTCGGCCCCCTCCAGGCTGGCCCGCAGCCGGCTATCAACGGCGATGTGGGTGGACTGGAGGATGACGCTGAACAGGTTTGGCTCCTTGAAGCCCTGTTTTCCCCGCTGGCTATCGGCGTGCATCCGCTCCATGGTGCGGGGGATGACGTTAACGGCGATGATGAAGCCGGCCCCCATGTCTTTGAGGACGTTCACCGGCACCGGGTTGACCAGGACGCCGTCCACCAGGTAGCGGCCCTGCCATTTGGCCACGGCGAAGATGATGGGCAGCGAGATGCTGGCCCGCACCGCGTCCAGCACCGGCCCCTGGCGGATGACCACCTCCTCGCCGGTCATGACGTCGGTGGCCACGCAGGCGAAGGGTATCTTCAGGTTACCGAAGTCCACGTCGCCCATGATGGTGCGGGCCAGGGCTTTCAGCTTCCGTCCCCCGATGAAGCCGGTCCGGGGCAGGGTCAGGTCGATGAGCCGGGCCCGCCTCTTCCAGTCCAGGCCCAGGACAGTCTTTTTAAGCTCGTCAATGT
>JAZDIY010000099.1:0-22643 GCA_043804445.1 Chloroflexota bacterium
GCGACTATCTTCCTCCCTACCTCGCCGGCGCCGCCTTCTCCGTCAATCTCAACGAGCTTGCCGGCCCGGGTATAGTAGTCAATCAGCGGCGCGGTCTGGGCGAAGTATACCTCCAGCCGCTGCTTAACGGTCTCGGCTTTATCATCATCCCGCTGGTAGAGCTCGCCGCCGCACCGGTCACACTCCCCGGCCACCCGGGGGGGCGAGTTGGTGGCGTGAAACGGGGTCTGGCAGTTCCGGCAAATCCACCGCCCGCTCAAGCGCCGGAGCAGTTCCTCCTCCGGGACCCTGATATAGACCACCTGGTCAATGCTTTTACCCCGCTGGGCCAGGGCTTTATCCAGGGCTGCCGCCTGCCCCAGGGTGCGGGGGAAACCGTCCAGGATTACCCCCTGCCGGCAATCGGGGGCCGCCAGGCGCTCCAGCACCATCTCCACCGTTGTCTCGTCCGGGACCAGCTTGCCCTGGTCCATATAGGCCTTGGCCTTGAGCCCCAGCTCGGTGCCCTGGGCCATGGCCTGCCGAAACAGGTCGCCGGTGGCCACGTGCGCCAGCTTAAACTGCCGGGATATGGTGACGGCCTGTGTTCCCTTGCCGGCCCCGGGGGCGCCCAGTAAGATAATATACATCATTTTGCCTACTTGATAAAACCTTCGTAGCGCCGCATCACCAGCTGCGCCTCCATCTGCTTCATGGTATCCAGCACCACGCCGACCACAATCAGCATGCCGAAGCTGGAGAGCTGGATGACCTGTACGTTGGTCACCTGCCGGGCCACGAAGGGCATGATAGCTACCGCCGCCAGGAAGAGGGCCCCGGCCCAGGTGATGTGGTTGATGACGTGGTTGAGGTAGCTGGCGGTCTGCTTTCCCGGGCGGATGCCGGGGATAAAGCCACCCTGCCGCTGCAGGACGCCGGGCAGGTCCTGCTGCTGGAAAATCACCGTGGTGTAGAAGAAGGCAAAACCGACCGTCATCAGGAAATAGAGCCCCCAGTAAAACAGGCCCAGCGGCAGCGCGGCGTTGGGGTCGAACAGATTAACGATGAAACTGGCGAAGTTGGTCACGCCGGGCCGGACGAAGTAGCTGGCGATGATGCCGGGGAAGATGACCAGTGACATGGCGAAGATGAGGGGTATCATGCCGGCGGTGTTGACCCGCAGCGGGATGTGGGTGGAACCGGACTGCCGGTACATGCGGCCGCTGCGGAAGACACTCTTGGCATACTGCACCGGGATACGGCGGTGGGCCTCGGTGAAGATGACGATGACCACCGTGGTGACCAGGGCGATAACGATGTAGACCGCCAGCCCCGCGAAGTTCTCCTTGGCCAGGAAGCCCTGCCCTAACAGTTCCGGCAGGCCGGCCACGATGCCGCCGAAGATTATCATGGAGATGCCGTTGCCGATGCCGTATTCGGTGATACGTTCCCCCAGCCAGATGAGGAACATGGTGCCGGCAATCATGGCCATCACCGTGGCCAGAGTGGGCAGTATCGCGGCGGTGGTCACCACTCCCTGGCGCTGGAGGAAGACCAGCTGCCCGTAGCCCTGGAGGCCGGCCAGGGGTACGGTGAACCAGTGGGTAATCACGTTGATGCGGTTCCTCCCGGCCTCCCCCTCCTGGGCCATGGCCTGCAGGCGGGGGATGATGGGGACCATCAGCTGCATGATGATGGAGGCGGTGATGTAGGGGTAGACGCCCATGGCGGCCACGCTCAGGCGCCGCATCGCCCCGCCGCTGAACATATCGAGCATGCCCAGCATGGCGTTGCCCTCGAAAAGCTGCCTTAAGGCGACCAGGTCAACGCCGGGAATCGGTATGTGGGCGATGAAGCGGAAAACGGCCAGGATACCGATGGTTATCAGGATACGGCGGCGCAGGTCAGGCAGGCTGAAGGCGTCAATCATGGCCTGCAGCAGCCGTGGTCTAGTCTGCCGGGGGCGCATAGGCCACCTCCTCCACGCTGCCTCCGGCGGCCTCAATCTTGGCTTTGGCCGTAGCCGAGAACTTGTTGGCCCGGACCACCAGGGGATGGCCCAGGTCACCGCCGGCCAGGATCTTGATCGGGAGCCGCCGTGATTTGACCACGCCGGCGGCCACCAGTGTTTCCGGGGTTACCTCGCTGCCGGGGGCAAAGCTGCTTAAGCGGGCCAGGTTAACGCAGCTGTACTCCTGCCGGAAGATGTTGGTGAAGCCACGCTTGCGCGGCAGGCGCCTGATGAGCGGCAGCTGGCCGCCCTCGAAGCCGGGCTTCATGCGGTAGCCGGCGCGGGCCTTCTGTCCCTTGCTGCCCCGCCCTGAATAGGTGCCGTGGCCGCTACCGTTACCCCGGCCCACCCGTTTCCGGCTCTGCCGGGACCCGGGAGAGGGGGAGAGTTCGTGCTGTTTCACTGGCTTGCTTCCTCCACCTTGACCAGATGCCTTACTTTGTTAATCATACCCCGGATGGGGGGGCTGTCATCATGGGTCACCGTCTGGTTTAAGCGCCGGAGACCCAGGGCTTTAATCGTCTTTTTTTGGTCCTCGGGGTAGCCAATACCGCTCTTGACCCAGGTAATCAGCAGCCTACTCACCGGTTTCGACCTCCTCGGTAGCCGCCGTGGTGGTGGGCCGGCGCTTGGCGATTTCCTCCTGGGGGTCCCTGAGCTGGCTCAGGCCCAGTATCACCGCTCTGGCCACGTTGATGCGGTTGGAGCTGCCCATTGATTTGGTCAGGATGTCCTTGATACCGGCGGCCTCCAGTACGGCGCGGATGCTGCCGCCGGCGATAACGCCGGTGCCCGGGGCGGCTGGCTTGAGCAGTACCCTGGCAGCGCTGAACTTGACCATGACTTCATGGGGGATGGTGCTGCCGGCCCGGCGCACCTTGATCAGGCTCTTGCGGGCATAGGCGTTGGCCTTGTTGATGGCCTCCGGTACCTCGTTGGCTTTGCCCACGCCCACTCCCACGTGTCCCTCGCCATCCCCGGTCACCACCAAGGCGTTGAAGCTGAGGTGCTTGCCCCCTTTCACCACCTTGGATACCCGGTTGATGGAAATCAGCTTATCGGTCAGCGCCAGCTCCGACGGGTCTATCCTGCTTATTGTCTGCTTCATCTACCGTGCAACCGTTCCTTTAAAACTTTAATCCCTCTTTGCGGGCGGCCTCGGCCAGGGATTTAACCCGGCCGTGGTACTGGTAACCGCCACGGTCGAAAACGACCTGTTTTATGCCCTTGTCCAGGGCCTGCCGGGCAATGGCCTGACCCACCAGACCGGCCTGGTCCTGCTTGTTCTTGCTGTCCAGCTGGCTCTTTATCGCCGGGTCCATGGTGGAGGCGGTGGCCAGGGTGTGGCCCCGCTCATCATCGATAACCTGAGCGTAAACGTGGTTCAGGCTGCGGAAAACGCAGAGCCGCGGCCGGTCAGCGGTGCCCTGCACCTTGCCCCTGACCCGCCGGTGCCTTTTCTGTCGCGCTAGTCTGGTGTTAATCATAAGCCATGGTTTCCCCTTACTTGGCGGCGGCCTTGCTGGCCTTGCCGGGCTTGAGCTGGACCTTCTCTCCGGCATAACGGACGCCTTTGCCTTTATACCGGTCCGGGGGGCGGATGGCCCGGATCTGGGCGGCCATCTGGCCCACCGTCTCCTTGTTGATGCCGCTGACCTTAATCTTGGTGGCCGTCTCGGCGGAAAGAGAGACACCGGGCAGCGGCACTACCTCCACGTTGTGGGAGTAGCCGATGCGGATTACCAGCTTGTCCCCGGTCTTTTCCGCCCGGTAGCCCACCCCGACGATTTCCAGGTTCCTATCGAATCCCTGGGTTACCCCTTGTACCATATTGGCCAGCAGGGTACGGGTCAGGCCGTGAAGAGAGCGGTGCATCCGGTTATCGCTGGGGCGCGACACCAGCAGGCTCCCCTCCTGGCGGGTGAGGACCATCTCCGGGCTGATATGCCGGCGGAGCTCACCCTTGGGGCCGGTGACGGTAACCTCCGTCCCGTTAATGTCGATTTTCACTGCCGGTGGCACCGGTATCGGCATCCGCCCTATTCTAGACATCTCTCTCCTCTATCACCAGTTACCAGATGTAGCATAGTATCTCGCCGCCCAGTCCCTGCCGCCAGGCCTGGTGCCCCGTCATCACCCCCTTGGGGGTGGACATGATGGCGACACCCAGGCCCCCGTAGACACGGGGTATCTCCCGGCGCTGGGTGTACACCCGGAGGCCGGGTTTGCTGACTCGCTCCAGTTTGTTAATGACCGGTTGTTTATCCTCGGCGTATTTGAGGTAAATCTTGAGAACCCGGTGTGGTTTACCCCGGACCACTTCGTAATCGCTGATAAAGCCCTCCCGCTTGAGGATGCGGAGGATAGACAGCTTCATCCGGGAAGATGGCACCAGCACAAAATCATGCCGGGCCATGATGGCATTGCGGATTCGGGTCAGCATATCAGCTATGGGGTCAGATATTGTCATCTTAATATCACCAGCTTGATTTTCTTACCCCCGGAACGTAACCGAGGAGGGCCAGTTGGCGGAAGCAGATACGGCACAGGCCGAATTTGCGCATGTAGGCATGGGGACGGCCGCAGCGGTGACAGCGGTTATGCTGCTGTACCCGGTACTTGGTCGGTCGCTCCGACTTGATTATCTTTGATTTCTTGGCCATGCCTAGCTCAATCCTTCCTTGACGAAGGGCATGCCCAGCAACTCCAGCAGGTGCCTGCCCTCTTCATCGGTCTTGGCGGTAGTGATGATGGAGACTTCCAGGCCTCGTATCTTGTCCACCTTATCGTACTCCACCTCGGGAAAGGCGGTTTGCTCTTTGATACCCAGGGTGTAGTTACCCCGTCCGTCAAAGGCGGTGGGGGAAACGCCGGCGAACTCGCGGATGCGGGGCAGCACGGCGTTCACCAGCTTGGAGAAAAAGTCATACATCCGCTCCCCGCGCAGGGTTACCTTCATGCCGATGGGCATGCCGGCTCTCAGCCGGAAGGCGGCGATGGACTTTTTGGACCGGGTAATTACCGGCTGCTGGCCGGATATGGTCCGCAGGTCTTTCTCGGCGGCTTCCAGTGCTTTGGCATTCTGTACCGCTTCACCGACACCGATATTGAGCACCAGCTTTTCCAGGCGCGGTACCTGCATCACGTTCTGGTAGCCGTAGCGCTCCATCATACCGGGCACCACCTCTTGGCGGTACTTTTTCTTGAGTTCAGACATCAGTCAATTACCTCGTGGCAGGAATGACAGTTGCGAACCTTCCTGCCGTCCTCCAGGAACACGTAGCCGACCCGCGTGGGGCGGTTGCACTTGCTGCAGACCAGCATCAGGTTAGACACATGGATGGGGGCCTCGCGCTCGATAATACCGGCCTGCCGCACCTGGCCGGTGGCCCGCATGTGCCTTTTAATCATATTGATCCCCTCCACCAGTACCCGCTCCTGCCTGGGGTAGGCAAAGCGCACCTTGCCTTTTTTGCCCCGGTCCTTACCGGTGATGACCATTACCGTATCGTTCTTTCTGATTCTCATGGTAGCCTTTATAAGACCTCGGGGGCCAGCGAGATAATCTTGGTAAAATTCCTGTCTCGCAGCTCCCGGGCCACCGGCCCGAAGATGCGGGTCCCCTTGGGGTTGTTCTTATCGGTCAGAATCACCGCGGCGTTTTCGTCAAAACGCACGTAGGAGCCGTCCGGGCGGCGCTGGGGCTGGGCGGTGCGTACGATGACGGCCCTGACCACCTCACCCTTTTTGACCACCCCTCCCGGGGTGGCTTTCTTCACCGAGGCGACGATGACGTCCCCCACCCGGGCGTATTTCCTTTTCCTGATCCCGCCCAGTATGCCGATGCACATTATCTGCCGGGCACCGGTGTTATCGGCGGTTTTCATTCTGGTATAAGGTTGAATCATTCCTTCGTTTCCTCAAGCCCAGGGGTAGCGATCTCCTGGGGCTTAATCTCCACCACTTCACCCCGGGCGATAATCTCGGCGATGCGCCACCGTTTCTGGCGGGAGATGGGACGGGTTTCGATGATTTTTACCTTGTCCCCCACCTGGCAGCCGTTGTTCTCGTCATGGACCTTGTATTTTACCATGCGCTTGATGGTCTTTTTGTACAGCGGGTGGCGCTTGGGGGTGGCCACGGCTACCACCGCGGTCTTGTCCATTTTGGTGCTGATCACCTCGCCAATCCTGGTTTTGCGCTTTGTCTCCACGGGCATCAATCCTACCTTACTAGTCTAACCGAACCTCTAAGCCTTGACCGGGCGCACTATGTTTAATGCTCTTTCCCTGATTATCGTCTTGAGCTGGGCCAGATGCTTTTTTACCCGCGGGATTTCGCGGTGGTTGACCAGCTGCTTGGTCGCCAGGCGCAGGCGCAGGTTAAAGAGCTCCTGGTGGGCCTCCTCCAGTTGTTTGGTCAGGTCCACGTCACTCAGGGCGCGCAGTTCCTCGGTTTTCAAGCTAAGCACCCTCCTTGCCACTGGCGGCGGCGACACCGGTTTCCCTCAGCACGAACCTGGTGTCGATGGGGAGTTTGTGCGCCGCCAGCCGCATGGCCTCTTTGGCGGTCTCGGCGGCCACCCCGGACATCTCAAACATAATTCGCTGCGGCCTGACCACGGCTACCCAGTGGTCGGGGGCCCCTTTACCGCTGCCCATCCGCGTCTCCGCTGCCTTCTTGGTCACCGGTTTGTCCGGGAAGATGCGGATCCATATCTGGCCGCCCCGGCGGATGTGGCGGGTCATGGCGATACGGGCCGCCTCAATCTGCCGGCTGGTAATCCAGGCGGGTTCCAGGGCCTGCAGGCCATAATCACCGAAGGCGATGGTGTTCCCCGTCTGGGCTTTACCCCGGCGGTGTCCCTTATGGCTCTTGCGGTACTTCACCCTCTTGGGCTGTAGCATCCTGCTCTCCTACTTCCTTGTTGGCGGCCGGTTTCTTTCGGGCGGCCGCCGTTTTGGGCTTGGCCTTGGCCGCCGCTGTCTTGGCGGTTTCGCTGATAGTAGCCTCGGCGGGTTTCGCCTTGGCGGCGGCTGTCTTCTTCGTTTTGGCCTCGGCTGCCTTGGCCCAGGCGGCTTCACTTATGGGGGCCTCGGCGGGTTTCGCCTTGGCGGCGGCTGTCTTCTTCGGTTTGGCTTCGGCTGCCTTGGCCCAGGCGGCTTCGCTGATAGTAGCCTCGGCGGGTTTAGCCTTGGCGGCGGCTGTCTTCTTCGTTTTGGCCTCGGCTGCCTTGGCCCAGGTGGCTTCACTTACGGGGGCCTCGGCGGGTTCGGCGGCCGGTGCTTCTTCTTTAGCCTTTGCCGGGGTAACAGTCTCTACCGCCAGCTCTTCAGTGGCGGGCAGTATGGCGGGGGCTTCCGCAGTCTCTGCCTCCGCCAGTTCGGGGAGAATGTCACCCTTGTATATCCAGACTTTAACACCAATCCGCCCGAAGGTGGTGCGGGCTTCCGTCATACCGTAATCAATATCCGCCCGCAGGGTGTGCAGCGGTACCTGGCCCTGGTGGGCGGTGTGAGTACGGGCGATTTCAGCCCCGGCCAGTCTTCCCGATACGGTAACCCGGATGCCCCTGGCGCCGGTCTGCATGGTACGGGCAATGGTCTGCTTCACCACTCTCCGGTAGGCGATACGCCGTTCCAGGCGCTCGGCCACGGAGCGGGCCACCAGGTAGGCATCAAGCTCGGTCTGGCGGATCTCCCGGATATTCAGCTGAATCCTTTTTCCGGACAGGCTCTCCAGGTAATGCCGTATCTCGTCGGCCCGCTGCCCGCCCCGGCCGATGACAATCCCCGGCCAGGCGGTATGTACCGTTACCGCCACCCGATTGGCCTGGCGTTCAATCTCCACCTGGGAAATGCCGGCATCCGGGTACTTGACCTGAATCGCCTGCCGCAATTTCAGGTCTTCCTGTAAATACAGGGCATAATCCTTGCCGGCATACCACCGGGCGGACCAATCGCGGATAACGCCGAGTCTGAAGCCTACTGGATGAACTTTACGACCCACTTAACCTCCCTGTTCCGTAACCACTACGGTAAGGTGACTGGAACGTTTCAAGATGGGGGCGGCCCGTCCCCTGGCCCGGGGGCGATGCCGTTTCATAGTCGGTGCTTTATCGGCGGAGATGCTCACAATCTTCAGGTCTGACGGGGTCATCTGAAAATTGTTCTCCGCATTGGCCGCGGCTGACTTCACCACCTTGGCCACCACCCGCGCCGCTGGCGTGGGGGTGAACTTGAGGATGGTTAGCGCCTCGTCCACCGTTTTGCCTCTTACCAGGTCCACTACCAGGCGCACCTTGGACGGCGATACGCCGGTGTCTTTGGCAACTGCTTTTACTTCCATCTTACTTTACTCAAACGGTCGATTTCTTGGCCGGAGCGGTCTTGTCTGACCTGGAGCCGGCGTGCCCCCGGAAGGTCCGCGTTATGGCGAACTCACCCAGTTTGTGGCCGACCATGTTTTCCGTGATGAAGATAGGGACATGTCTCCGGCCGTCGTGCACCCCGATGGTCAGCCCCACCATCTGGGGGACGATGGTCGAGGCCCGCGCCCAGGTCTTTATCACTGTCTTCTGGCTGGAGCGGTTGACCGCCTCCACCTTTTTCATCAGCTTGAGATTGATTGCCGGCCCTTTTTTAATTGACCTTGACATTGGCCTACTTCTTTCTCCGTCTTACAATCATCTTGTCCGAGACTTTGCGATGACGGGTTCGGTAACCCAGGGCCGGTTTACCCCAGGGCGTCTTCGGGCCGGGCAGGCCAATCGGGCTTCGGCCTTCCCCACCGCCGTGGGGGTGGTCGCGCGGGGTCATTGCCGAGCCTCTCACCGAGGGGCGCCGTCCCATCCAGCGCGAGCGTCCGGCCTTGCCCAGGGCGATGTTCTGGTGGTCCACGTTGCCCACCTGGCCCACGGTGGCGAAGCATTCACCGCGAATGCGTCTCACCTCCCCCGATGGTAACCGGATGAGGGCAAAGTCAGCTTCTTTGGTCATCAGCTGGGCGGCGGCCCCCGCCCCCCGAACCAGCTGGCCGCCCTTGCCCGGGACCAGCTCGATATTGTGGACGGCGGTGCCGCTGGGGATGAGCTTCAGGGGCAGGGCGTTGCCCGGTTTCGCCTCCACCTCGCTGCCCGAGTTGACGGTATCGCCCACGTTAAGCCCCAGAGGGGCCAGTATGTAACGTTTTTCGCCGTCGGCATAGAATATCAGGGCGATGTTGGCCGAGCGGTTGGGGTCATACTCGATGGCCGCCACCCGTCCGGGGACGCCGGTCTTGTTCCGTTTGAAGTCAATCACCCGGAGCCGCCGTTTGGCGCCGCCGCCGCGGTGGCGTACCGTGATCCGGCCCATGTTGTTACGCCCCGCCTGCTTCTTGAGCGGCAGGAGCAGCGATTTTTCCGGTTTACCTTTGGTTATCTCTTCAAAGGTTGAGCCGGTCATACCCCGTCGGCCGGGGGAGGTGGGGCGATACGCCTTAATGGCCATGACTAAAACACTATCTCCTTACTAAACACCTTCAAATAGTTCTATCTTGTCTCCGGGCTTGAGGGTAACCAGGGCTTTCTTCCAGGATGGGGTCTGCACCACGCGGCGGCCCACCCGCCGGGTCTTACCCGGCACGGTCATGATGTTGACTGACGTTACCGTTACCTTAAACGCCTTGGCTACCGCCTGCTTCACCTGGGGCTTGGTAGCCCTCCCGGCAACCTCAAAGGCGTACTTACCCTGAGATTGCAGCCCGGTATTCTTTTCAGTTATCAGTGGGCGGCGCAGCACCTCGTACAGGTTCACCGTTCCTCCCTTGGGACGCCCTCTCTCCCCAGATCTGCTCCACCTGCCGTATGGCGGCCACCGTCATGAGCAGCTTGCGGGTGGAAAGGAGGTCAATGGTATTCAGGGTATGGGCGGGCAGGGTCTTGATGCCCGCCAGATTACGTGCCGATTTGATGACGTTAATCTCCGGCTCGGGGGTGACAATCAGGGCCGGTGAGTCTATCCCCAGGGCCGCGAGTACCCGGGCCATGGCGCTGGTCCGGGGCTGGTCAAAATCAAACTGGTTCAGCACCAGCAGTTCCCCCTGCCCTACCTTATCGGACAGCAGGCACTTCAGGGCCAGCTGGCGCATCTTCTTGGGCATGTCCTGCCGGTAGCTCCTCGGCTTGGGGCCAAAGACGATACCACCACCGCGGCGGAGAGGCGATTTGCGGCTACCGGCCCGGGCGTAGCCGGTGTGTTTCTGCCGGTACAGCTTCCGGGTGCTGCCGTTTACCTCGCCCCGTGTCTTGGTGCTGGCGGTGCCCTGGCGGGCGTTGGCCTGCTGCCTTACCATGGCCTGGTGTACCACGGCCTGGTTGAAGGGCACGGCGAAGACATCATCCCTGATGTCAATGTGTTCTACCACCTCACCGCTACTGTTGTAAACTGGAACCTGCAATTCCTATTTCTCCCCGCCTACTTTGGTTATCATCAGCAGCCCGTTCCTGGCCCCGGGCACGGCCCCTTTGACCAGCAGCCGGTGGTTCTCCGGGTCCACCTGGCATATTTCCATACGGCAGATGGTTACCCGGCGGTTCCCCATGTGGCCGGCCATCCGGCGCCCTTTGAGCACCCGGCCCGGTGAGGTGCCGGCCCCGATAGCACCCGCTGCCCGGTGCCGGTCTGACTGGCCGTGGGTCTTGGGGCCCCCGGCAAAGTGATGGCGTTTTACCACGCCGGCAAAGCCCTTGCCCTTGGATATACCGGTGACATCAACCCGGTCGCCGGGCTGGAACTGGCCGACGTCAACCTGGTCTCCCACGCTGACGGCGGCCGGGTCGTCCACCCGGAACTCCCGCAGGTAGCGGAACTGCCCCAGGTCTTTGAGGTGTCCCCGCTGGGGGGAGCTCAGCCGCTTGGCCAGCCCAAAGCCCAGCTGAACGGCGTTATACCCCTCCCGGGCCGCCGTCTTGACCTGGATTACCCGGCACGGCCCCGCCTCAATGGCGGTTACCGCTTGCATCTCGCCGTTGTCCCGGAAGATCTGGGTCATGCCTAGATTTTTACCAATAATACCGGTCATATCAGTTTTAGTGTCCCGATTATAGTTTGATGTCTATTTCCACCCCGGCGGGTAGATTCAGTTTGGTCAGAGAGTCTATCGTCTTGGAGGTGGTCTCCACGATGTCGATGAGCCGCTTGTGGGTGCGTATCTCAAACTGCTCCTGCGAGTCCTTGTCAATGAAGGGCGAGCGGATGACGCTGAATTTCTGAATGCGGGTAGGCAGCGGCACCGGCCCGACGACCACCGCCCCGGTGCGCTCCACCGTGGCCACAATCTGCTCGGCAGACTGGTCCACTATCTTGTGGTCAAAGCCCTTCAGTTTGATGCGTATCTTCTGTGCTGGCATATGGCAGTACCTCTTATCTTCTCCCGGCGGTAGCTTTATGGCCGATCTGTTCAGCGAGCTGGGCCGGTACCTCGGCATAGTGATGGAACTCCAGGGAATGGGTCGCCCTACCCTGGGAGAGGGAACGGATGGTGGTGGTGTAGCCGAAGCTCTCGGACAGGGGGATAATGGCTTGAATGGCACAGATGTCACCCTGGGTCTCCACGGTCTCGATGTGTCCGCGGCGGCTGTTGAGGTCGCCGATGACGTCACCGAGGAACTGCTCCGGGGTGACTACCTCCAGTTTCATAATCGGCTCTAGCATGACGGGTTTGGCCTTGGCGACGCCTTCTTTCAGGGCTATGGAGCCGGCCATCTTGAAGGCCAGCTCGGAGGAATCAACCGGGTGGTAGCTGCCGTCGTAGAGGGTGGCCTTGATGTCCACCAGGGGGTAGCCGCTGGACACCCCGCTGGACATGGCCTCCCTGATACCGGCCTGTACGGCGGGGACATACTGCTTGGGTATCGCCCCGCTTTTTACCTTGTCCACGAACTCAAAACCACCGGTCTTGAGCGGCTCCAGCTCAAGGCAGACGTGGGCGTACTGCCCGTGGCCGCCGGTCTGCCGGACGAACCTGGTCTCGGCCTTGGCCGGTAAGGTAATGGTCTCCTTGTAGGCCACCTGGGGATTACCCACGTTGGCCTCCACGCGGAACTCGCTGAGCAGCCGGCTGATGATGACCTCCAGGTGGAGTTCGCCCATGCCGGAGATGATGGTCTGGCCGGTCTCCTCGTTGTTGCTTACCTTAAAGGTGGGGTCTTCCTCGGTGAGCCGGTTGAGGGCCTCCCCCATCTTGTCCTGGTCGGCCTTGGTCTTGGGTTCGATGGCCACCGATAGTACCGGCTCCGGGAAGCGGATGGACTCCAGAAGCACCGGCTGGGAGTAATGACACAGGGTGTCACCGGTAAAGGTATCCTTGAGCCCCAGGGTGGCCAGGATATCCCCGGTGTAGCCCTCCGCTATCTCTTCGCGGTGGTTGGCGTGCATCAGCAGCAGCCGCCCGATGCGCTCCCTTTTATCCCGGGTGGAATTGAATATCTGAGCGCTGGCGTGTACCTTACCCGAGTATATTCTCAGGTATACCAGCCGCCCCACGTAGGGGTCAGCGACCACCTTGAAGGCCAGGGCTGAGAAGGGGGCATCGTCCTTGGCCGGGCGGGTAACCTCGGCACCGGTCCGGGTCTCGATGGCCTTTACCGGCGGCATATCTTCCGGCGAGGGCAGGTAGTCTACGACGGCATCCAGCAAAAAGCGAACGCCCTTGTTTCTCAGGGCACTGCCGCAGAGCACCGGCACCGCTTTGTTGGCCAGGGTTATCCGTCTCAGGGCGGCCTTCAGCTGGCCGGGGGTGATATCAGCCCCACCCAGGTAGGCCACCAGAATCTCGTCATCGTTATCGGCCAGTTTCTCAATGAGCTCCTGGCGGTACCGGGCACAGGTGGCCTGGTCGGTGGCCGGTATGGGTACCTCTACCGGTATTGAGTCCGGTTTGCCGTCATAGCGCCAGGCCCGCTGCTCCAGCAGGTCAATGGTGCCTTCAAACGATTCCGGGCTGCTTAAGGGGATTTGTACCGGCAGGGGGGTTGCCTTCAGCCGCTCTCTAATCATGGCGATGGTGCGCTCGAAATTGGCCCCGGTGCGGTCCATCTTGTTAATGAAGCAGACGCGGGGCACCTGGTAGCGGTTTGCCTGCCGCCATACCGTTTCCGACTGGGCTTCCACGCCGGCCACGGCATCGAAGACGACTACCCCGCCGTCCAGCACCCGCAGGCTGCGCTCCACCTCGGCGGTGAAGTCGACGTGCCCGGGGGTATCGATAATATTGATCCGGTGGTCCCGCCAGTGGCTGGTGGTGGCGGCGGAGGTGATGGTAATCCCCCGCTCCCGCTCCTGGGGCATCCAGTCCATCACGGCGGTACCTTCGTCCACAGCACCTACTTTATAGGTGCGGCCGGTAAGGTACAGAATCCGCTCGGTGACGGTGGTCTTGCCGGCATCGATGTGGGCAATGATACCGATATTACGGACACGCTCTAAAGGGAAACTACGTGGCACGGTCTTATCCTTTGCCTCTTGGGCTACGTTAACTGGTGTTTCGATAGTGGCCTTAGTATTAATAATGGTAAACCTCTTCTTACCACCGGTAATGGGCAAAGGCCCGGTTGGCCTCCGCCATACGGTGGGTATCCTCACGCTTTTTAATGGTGGCCCCCTGCTCCTGGGAGGCGTCAATCAGTTCTGCCGCCAGCCTCTCCCCCATTGATTTACCGGCGCGGGCCTTGGCCGACTTTACCAGCCAGCGCATGGCCAGTGATAGGCTACGGTCAGGCCGTACCTCAACCGGTACCTGGTAGGTAGCCCCGCCCACTCTCCGCGGTTTAACCTCGAGCAGCGGGGTGGCGTTCTTTATCGCCTGTTCCAGTACCGTCTGTGGTGGCTTGCTGGTCTTTTCCTCTATTATTTGCATGGCGTCGTAGATAATGTTCTCGGCAGTGGTCTTTTGACCGCGCAGCATAATGCGGTTCACCAGCCGGCTCACCAGTACGCTCTGGTACTTGGCGTCAGGGGATATCTCTCTTTTAATAACTCTGGCCCGCCTTGGCATTTCCCCTCCTACTTACTCCGAGGCAGCGGCGGCTTTGGGCATCTTGGCCCCGTACTTGCTGCGGCCCTGCCGGCGGTTATTGACGCCACTGGTATCCAGCGCCCCGCGGATGATGTGGTAGCGGACGCCCGGCAGGTCTTTCACCCTCCCCCCGCGTATCAGGACTACCGAGTGCTCCTGCAGCTCAGGTCCTTCGCCGGGAATGTAGGCGGTGACCTCAATCATGTTGCTCAGCCGCACCCGGGCAATCTTGCGCAGGGCTGAGTTGGGTTTCTTGGGGGTGGTGGTCTTTACCTGGGTACATACCCCCCGCTTCTGCGGCGAACCCTTACCATGCACCGTCCGGTTTTTCAGGGCGTTGTAACTCAGGCGCAGGGCCGGCGCCTTGGTCTTTTTGCTCGTCTTCTGTCGCCCTTTACGGACTAACTGGTTGACTGTAGGCAACTCATTCTCCTGTCCCACACAATGTTAAAGGATGAGCCACCGGCTCATCCACACAAAAACTAGCCAGTGATTGAGTCTCAGATTTCAATCTACTAGCTAGTAGACGAACTGCGAAACTAACCGCACTAGTTTACCACAAGGATAAATTGGCTGTCAACCGGTATCTCCCGGTTTTCCGGCGGAAATTAGGGCTGGTTCTTACCCCGAATCGGGTCGGGGTTTTTTCAGGTAGTCCAGCGCCCAGTTGATGGCCGCCTCGCCCTTCGGGTCAATCTCGTAGTCCGGGGCTAATCCCTTGCCTTCTATCAGATGGCCGTTGGGGGTGAGCCAGCGGGCCGTGGTGATGACCAGGCCCGAGCCGTCCGTAAGCTGGCGCATCACGTTGACGCTGCCTTTGCCGTAGGTCGTGGTGCCAGCGATGACCGCCCGGCCATTATCGCGCAGGGCCCCTGACAGCACCTCGCTGCCGCTGGCGCTGAACTCGTCTACCAGGATGACCATGGGAAGGTTGGTGGTAACGGGCTGGGTCCCGGCCGTCAATACCGTTTCTCGCCCCTCGTTGTCCACCACTTTAACCACCACGTCTTGCGGTATGAAATAGCTGGCCACATCGACCACCGTCTGCAGCAGCCCGCCGGGATTGCTGCGTAGGTCGAGGATGATGCCGCTGGCCCCGGCCCGGATAATGGCCTCCAGGGCGGGGGCCATCTCCGGGGCGGTGCTCTCCGAGAAATGGGTAATCTGGATGTCGGCGATGTTCCCCTTCATTTCCCAGTGGACACTGGTCAGTTTGATTTCCCCCCGGGTGATTTCAATCTCCTCCGGTTCCGGCTGGTCCTGGTGTTGGATGAGGAGCTTGACCGGCGTGCCCCGGGTCCCCCGGATTTTCAGCACCGCCTCAGTCAGGCTGATACCGGCCGTGGGCTGGCCGTCTATGGCCAGTATAATATCCCCCGCCCGGATACCGGCCCTGTCCGCCGGCGAATCGGCGATGGGGGCGATAATCACCAGCTGCTCGTCCTTGGTGGCTACCTGGGCCCCGATGCCATCGAATTTACCCTCCATGCTGCTCATGCGGAGCTGGTAAGTCTCCGTATCCAGGTAGGCGGTATAGGGGTCGTCCAGGGCCTCTACCATGCCCTTGATGGCGGCCTGGCTCAGCTTGGTGGTGTCCAGCTTGGTCGGGTCCACATAGTCGTGAAGGATGAGCTGCCAGGCCTGGTTAACCTCGGCCAGGCCCGGCCCCGCCCCGGGGAGGTGCCTGGCGCCCAGGTTATAGCCGCTGCTGAAGGCCAGGGCCAGCACGGCCAGCGCCAGCAGGGCCACGAGCAGGGTTCGGGTTGTTTTTGACATCAAACTTGGCTCTCCTACCCAATGTTTACCGTGGGACTCGTGGCTTCATTATATAACTAAAGCGGCCGGATATACAGGCGCCCGGGCGCGGCAAGGGGACCGGCGACGTGCCGGAAAGTAATGATGGGGGGGTGGGCTTTAGCCTATGGGGAGGGATGAGGCTACCGGTCTGATGGCCGAAGCTACCATGTTGACGGTCTGGTCCAGGCTGGTCAGGGCCAGGGACAGCCCCAAGCCCTTTATATCGGCATACTCCAGACCGCGGAAGAGGCGCTGGCCGGTTACCCAGCACATCTCGTCGTAGATGGCGGGCCACTCCCCGCCCCGGCGGCGGACGCAGAAGAGGATGAACTCACGGACTAAGGGGTGCAGGTCATTCATTAGCCATCACTATAGGGCCGGTAAACCCCGGCCGGCAAGTCCGCTGACGGTGGTTGGGGCCATCATTTTATCCCTGCCGGCCCCAGATAACCACCGGTTATTGGGGTTTTACGGCCCTTTTTAGCCCTCCCAACGGGGCCCGGTAAATATCCCGGACTAAAGTACGGTGCTGTCCGCAATTGTGGCCTTTACCGCCGCCATCATCAGCTTTCACCCCTGGTACAAGCTGCCTAAAAGGAAGCGTGGCCAGACCGGCGACAGTCTCCGGTGATGGTAATTTACGGCGGAAGGCCGGCAAGGTTTCGGGGTGCGGGTGGAAAGGGGGCCAAGTAAACCTGTAAGCCGAGTTCTGTGCCCCGCTTAAAGCGGGGTGGTGGCCATTTATCTAGCCCTGATGTTACCATCAGGGTCATGCGACCAACCCGGGGACGGGGCCGGGCGTCCCCATGGTCCCTCTATTCGGTCTTGCTCCGGACGGGGTTTGCCCAGCCGGCCGGTCACCCGGCCGCTGGTGAGCTCTTACCTCGCCATTTCACCCTTGGTCGTCCCTAAAGGGCGGCCGGTATGTTTCTGTGGCGCTTTCCGTAGGGTCACCCCTCCTGGGTGTTACCCAGCATCCTGCCCGGTGGAGCTCGGACTTTCCTCTGTGGCGGCCGTTAGACCGTCACAGCGGCCACCCGGTTTACTTGACCCCGTTAATACTGTAGGTCAAGCCGGGGGATAAGTCAATGCCCGGCGGTATCCAGGGCCTGGTTGGCCAGGCGGTCGGCCTCGGCGTTCTGCTGGCGCGGCACGTGGCTGATGGTAACCTGGCGGAACTGGGCCAGGAGCCGGGTCACCTGCCGGTGGAGCGGTTGCAGGCCGGCCTGCCGTACCCGGTACTGGCCGCTGAGCTGGCGCACCACCAGCTCCGAGTCCAGCTTGACCATCACCTGGCTGGCCCCCAGCTTGAGGGCCTCCTCCAGGGCGGCGATGACGGCCCGGTACTCCGCCTGGTTGTTGGTGGCCCGCCCGATGGCCCGGGACACCGAGGCCACCAGCTTGCCCTGGCTGTCTCTGAGGGTGGCCCCGATGGCCGCCGGGCCGGGGTTATGGCGTGAGGCGCCGTCGGCGTGGATGATTAGCTGAGTTACCATGGTTTATCCCGGGTGTCAGGGCTGAAACAGGATGCGGCCGCAGCTTGAGCACTGGGCCAGGGCCCCGCTCTTGGCCCGTTGCAGCTCCATGCTGGAGAGCGAGATGCGGCAACCCTGGCATACCCCCTGTTCCACCCGGGCCACGGCCCGTCCTTTCTGTCCTTTCAGTTCCTGGTACAGTGCCGCCGCCGGCGGGTCAATCTGGGCCAGCATCTGCTGCCGCTGGTTTTCCAGGTCGGCGATAGCGGCCTGGAGCTCGTCAGACCGCTGTTTCAGCTGCTGCTGCTGGTGCTGCCAGTCGGTTTCTACCGCCTGCAGGGTACGGCCCTGCTGGGTCAGGCTGGCGTCGGCGGTCTCCACCTGGCCCATCGTCTCCAGGGCTTTATCCTCCATCTCGTCGCGCCTGGTTTTGAGGCCCTCCAGCTCATGCTGGAGGTTGGCCAGCTCCTTGGGGTTTTTAATCCGGCCGCTGTACAGCTCCTCGCTCAGCTTGCTGATTTTGCCCTCGATGTCAGCCAGTTCCCACTCTGCCGAGTGGAGCTGCTGCTTCACTGCTTCCAGGTGATGTTGCCGCTTCAGCCGCTCATCGCGGGCCTGGAGCACGACGGTGTTGTCCTCCAGCTGGTGGGTAACCTGCTGCCACGCCTGCTGGCTGGCCTCGAGCTCCTGGTCAACGGCCTGTAACTGGTAAAGCTGTCTGGTAATACTCAAAGGGTTTCCACCAAAGTCCCGTAGTCGTCCGGCGTACCGGCCCTCCTATTCTATAACGCTCGGGCCATAATATCAATTTATTGGGCAGGTAGAAGGCGACAAAACCCCGTAGTCAAGATAGAACATCTGTGCTATTATGGTAGCAATAAACGGGTGCTAGAAAGGGAAGAAGATGAGGCTCCTCTAGGCTAGCGGTGGAATATCAGCGGTGGGACCTGGTGGCGGCGACTATCGTCCTGGCTACGGCCCGGCTGCTGAATAATGGAGATGAGCCTGATGTCAGCCGAAGCAGCGAGGAAAAGGGGTGCCCCCAGGGGCAACCAGAATGCTAGGAAGCACGGTTTCTATTCCAAGGTGCTGGACGAGGCCGAGCAGCTGGACTTTATGCTGGCCACCGGGGTGGAGGGTATTGACGATGAGATTGCCCTGCTCCGGGTGAAGATAAAGTCCGTGCTGGCGAAGGACCCGGAGAATATCAACCTGATTATGCAGGCGGCCAATACCCTGGCCCGGCTGGTCAGGACCCGGTATAACATCAGCAAGGAGGACAAGAAGGGGCTGAAGGAGGCGATTGGTAATGTCCTCAGAGACGTGGCCCTCCCCCTGGGCATCGGCCTCGGCACCACCCTCAAAAAGTAGGCCCCTATCCCCGGAGGACGGCTCACCGGTGTCGTGCCGGATAAACCGGCTGCGCCCGTACCAGCGGGAGGTCGCCCGGGCGGTACTGGACAGCGTCTTTAGCCGGAAGGGGCTGACTTTTTCGGTGGAGATTGCCCGCCAGGGGGGCAAGAACGAGCTGTCCGCCCAGCTGGAGCTGTTGCTGCTGACCCTCTATATCACCGAGTCACGGAACCTGGTGAAGTGCTCGCCCACCTTTAAGCCGCAGGCGGTTATCTCCATGACACGCCTCAGGGACCGGCTGAACGACGCCGGCTTTGCCGGTATCTGGGTGGCCGAGATGGGCTACATCGTCCGCCTGGGTAATGCCCGGGCGGTGTTTCTTTCGGCGGAGGAGTCGGCCAACGTGGTGGGCAATACCGCCCACCTGCTGCTGGAGGTGGATGAGGCCCAGGATGTCGGCCAGGAGAAGTACAGCAAGGAGTTCAAGCCGATGGGGGCCACCACCAACGTCACCACGGTGCACTACGGCACTACCTGGGATGATACCACCCTGCTGGAGGAGGTAAAGCAGCAGAACCTGGAGCTGGAGAAGCGGGACAGCATCCGGCGCCACTTCCGCTACGACTGGCAGGAGGTGGCCCGGTATAACCCGGACTATCTGGCCTACGTGGAGGCGGAACGGGGGCGGCTGGGGGAGGACCATCCCCTCTTTCTGACCCAGTACCGGCTGCTGCCGGTGCGCGGCGGGGGCGGCTACCTGAGCCCCCAGCAGCGGGCCCAGCTGGCGGGCCGGCACCAGCGGCAGCACCAGCCGGAGCCTGGCCGGGTCTATGTGGCCGGGATAGACCTGGCGGGAGAGGCAGAGGAGGGTGACGGCGGGCCGGAGGCTACCAGACCGCGCCGGGACGCTACCGTGGTTACTATCGGTGAGGTGGTGGCGGCCGGGGCTGACCCGCTGGTTCAGCAGGCCGGCGTCAGGGTGGTGGAGCACTACTGGTGGACCGGGGAAAAGCACACTGACCTCTATCCCCGGCTGGTTGACCTGCTGAAAAATGTCTGGGGCTGCCGCCGGGTGGTGGTGGATGCCACCGGGCTGGGCCAGCCGGTCAGCTCGTTCCTGAGGCAGTCGCTGGGCAGCCGGGTGGTGCCCTTTACCTTCAGTGCCGCGTCAAAGTCAGCCCTGGGTTTCAATCTGCTCTCGGCCATTAACTCGGGGCGGCTGAAGATGTATGCCGGAGACGGTTCCGCGGAGTACCGCCAGTTCTGGGGGCAGATGGAGATGGCCAAATCACGGTACCGGCCCAACCGGACGATGAACTTCTACGTTGACGCTTCGCGGGGACACGATGACTTCCTGATGAGCCTGGCCCTGCTGGTGGAGGCGGCCGACCGCTATTCTCCCCGGGGGGCCCGGGGCAGCCGCCCGGACTAGGCTCTATGGGGCAAAAACAAAGTCCCCCTCTCCCCGCCGGGGAGAGGGGGACAGCGGAGGGTGAGGTTACCCCGCACCCATACTCACTAGTAGTAGGCGGTCCTTCTACCCAGCCAGAAGCCCAGCACCAGCAGGAAGATAACTAAGAGACCGCCGATGGTGACTATCGCCCGGGTGGGGATGTTGCTGACGCCGAATGAGCCGCCGCCGGTGTAGAACGTTCCCGGGCTGGTCCAGGGGCTCTCGTTACCGGCCCCGTCGGTAGCCTTTATCCGCCAGTAGTAGGGGGCCTCCTTCGAGGTGGGGGGCAGCTCCTCCACGGTGCTGAGGGTATATTCGGTGGTGGTAAGGTCTTTCTTCTGCAACACCAGCGGGGTAAAACTGGGGCCCTGGGCTATCTGGAGGGTATAGGTTACCCCGCTGGGGTCGGTAACCGGCTCCCAGTCAAAGGTTACCGGCTGTTCTACCTTGGTGGCCATCATGGGGAGCTGGGGCTGGGGCGTCTCGGGCGGGGTTGACTCCATGACGAAGGCGAACTGTTTGGTGGTGGTGCCGTCGCTGACGATGATGGTGTGCTCCCCGTGGGTGCTCTTGGGGGCTTTGAAGTTGGCGGAGAAAAGCCCGCTGGCATCGGCGGCGGTGGTAGCCACCTGGGTATCGTCATACTTGACGCTTATCGCCCCGGCAATCTTGAAGCCGGTGCCGCTGACGGTTATATCGGTGCCGACGTTACCCGTGGTGGGAACAAGGTTGGCGGTGGCCTCCATGGTGAAGTTCACTTTGGGGGCTTTGTTCCCCTCGTTATCGCTGGCCTCTACACTGTAGGTGCCCGGCCCGTTGGCGGGTACCTTGAAGGTAATGTTGAAGTTGCCGGTGGTATCGGCGGTGCCGTTGGCCACTGTTTCGTTGCCCATGGTGATGGTGATGCCACCCCTCCGGCTGAACCCGTTGCCACTGACGGTGACGCTGGTATTGACGATGCCTGAGGTCGGGCTCATGGTGATGGCGGGCTCCACGGTGAAATCGGCCTCGGCGAAGGCGCCGCCGTCATCCTCTACCCTGATGGTATGCGTGCCGGCGGCGCTGGCCGGGATGACGATGAGGCTGTCAAATTCACCGGAGGTGTCGGTACGGTCATCGCCGGCCTCTATACTCGCCTCTTTACTATCGTAGTATATGGTGAGGTCTTCCCGGTCGCCGAAATTGGTGCCGCTGATATCCACCTCGGTCCCCACGGGTCCCTCCTCCGGGTCGAGGGTAATCTCCGGGGCGATGACGGTAAAGGTGGCCTTGGCCACGATGACATCACTGTAGGCCAGATAGACGTAGTATTTCCCGCCTACCACCGCTACTGTTTCGTCTCCATCGGTAAGGTCGGTGGGGACGGTGAAACGCTTGTCAATCTCCCCTTCGTCAGTCTCCCCCACAGCACCGATATCGGCGAACCCCTGCTTCTCGTAGTGGGTAACGTCCGTGTCAATGTCATCACCTACCACGGCGACGTCGCTGGAGAAATAGATCCAGACCAACCCCTCGTCGGGGTCGAAGTCAGTGCCCAGGACGCGGACACTATCGCCCATTTCACCCGACGTCGGGCTGAGCTCAATACCCTCGGCGGCCCGGGCGGGTGTCACCGGGATAAGCACTGCCAGCAGGGACAGCATGGTGATTAACGCTATCCTGCTGATAATTCTGCCGTATTTCATTTTGCCTCTCCTCATCTTGCTCTGATTTTCGAGAGCCGTACCGTGTTTTTTATTATTATACCGGATAATTGTTAATTATATATGAAATTAGTTTAATATTTAACCCGGTAGTAGGCCGTCCGGCGTCCCATCCAGAAGGTAAAGATGGCGATGGCCAGCACGGCGATGATGATCAGGAAATAGATTACCCAGCCGGGGATGTTCCAGGAAAAACCGACGTAGAATGGGCCGGGGGGGGACCACTCGCTATGGTTGCCCGCCCCGTCCGTGGCCCGTGTCCGCCAGTAATAGGGGGCCTCCTCCTTGGCCGGGGGTAGCTTCTCCTCCTCGGTAATCATATAGGTAGAATCATTCAGCCCCGTCTTCTCCATGACGATAGCGGTGGGGAGAAAGTTTTTATCGGTGGCTACCTGTATATCGTAGGTAACGCCGCTGGGGTCGGTAACGTCTTCCCAGTCAAAGTAGGTCGTCGCCTTGGCCTTGATGCCGTTTTCCGGCGCCAGCAGTGCCGGGACGGGGGGTGGGGTTGACTCCATGACGAAGGTGAACTGGCGGGTGCTGATGCCATCGGTCACCTCGATGCTGTGGGGTCCGTGGAGGCCGGGAGGGGTCTTAAAACTGACCGAGAAAGCCCCCCGCTGGTCGGTGGTGGTGGTGGCTACCTGGTTGCCGTCATAGGTGGCGGTTATCATGCTCCCCACCACGAAGCCGGTACCGCTGATGATCAGTTCGGCATCGATGTGCCCGCTTATCGGGTTGAGGCTGGCCGCCGCCGATACGGTAAAACTGGCGGTGGCTTTGTTGCCGGGGTCATCCTGGGCCTTTACCTGGTA
>JAZDIY010000100.1:0-3352 GCA_043804445.1 Chloroflexota bacterium
GACCACCCCCACCCGGTAGAGGGCCACCCCGGCCTGCCCCACGATGGCCCGGCCCGGCTCCACCACCAGGCGGGGCAGGGCCAGGCCCAGCTTCCGGCAGGTGGCGGTAACCAGGGGGGCAATCACCCCGGCGTAGGCCGCCGCCGGCGGGGCGGGAGTGTCCACGGTGTACTGGACGGCAAACCCCCCGCCAACGTTCAGCTCGCCCAGCTCAAAGCCGTGCTGCGCCTTCATCTCGGCGGCGAAGTTAAGCACCAGGTCAATCGCCGTCCGGTACGGCTCCGTCTCGAAGATAAGCGAGCCCAGGTGGAAGTGCAGACCGACCAGATTCAGGTTACCGGCCGACATGGCCTGGACGACGGCCTCGGCGGCCCGGGCCCAGGTAAAACCGAACTTGCTGTCCACCACGCCGGTGGAGATGTACTGGTGGGTGTGGGGGTCCACGCCGGGCGTCAGGCGGAGCAGGATGCCGGGGGCAGCCCCCCGCTCCCCCGCCAGCCGGTCCAGCCGGGCCAGCTCCGAGAAGTTATCCACCACGAAACGCCCGATGCCCCACTCCAGGCCCATAACGAGCTCGGCGTCGGACTTGTTGTTACCGTGAAAATAGACCCGCTCCAGCGGGAAGCCCGCCGCCCGGGCGATACCCAGCTCCCCGCCCGAGACCACGTCCAGCCCCAGGCCCGCCTCCCGGAGGAGGTGCAGCAGGTCCCGGCCCAGAAAAGCCTTGCCCGCGTAGAGCACTAGGCTATCGGCATAGCGCTGCCCGAAGCCCGTGCGGAACTCGGCGCACTGGCCGCGCAGGGTAGCCTCATCAAAGACATAGAGAGGGGTGCCGTACTCCGCCGCCAGGGCCACCGTATCACAGCCGCCGATGCCGAGGTGCCCCCCGGCGGTCAGCCCGGCGGTCAGCGGGAACAGCCCCAGCCTGGGTATCTTTAGTGCCATGACGATTACCTCCGCCCTATGTTACCAGCCCCCCAATGATGCCGTCAATTCAGGGGGAAATAAAAAGAGGGGCTTAAAGCCCCTCTTTTAGCCAGCCGTTAATAAGCCCGCCGCCTACTCCTTCTTACCCCCCTCGTCCTTTAGCCCCACCGCCTTTTTCTCCGCCTCCTGGCGCTTCTTCTCTTCCTCCGCCCTCTGGCGAGCTTTCCTTTCCTCGAGCTCTCTCACGAGATCCCAGCTAATCGGCCCTCAGCCCATAATCCCTCCCTAATTGGAGTCATAGTATATTTTAATGATACCAGATTACAGTACGGGGTGTCAAAGTTACCTCAAGTCAGGCCTTCTCTACCCGGTGACCCACGCCTTAAATTGACACCCCCGGCGGCCGGGCCTTAGAATATACTATTACCAGCCCAACAGACTAAGGAAACAGACCATTGTATCAGAAGACCACCCTGGAAAACGGGCTGCGCCTGGTCACCAGCGCCATGCCCCATACCCAGTCGGTATGCATCAGCATCTTCGTCGGCGTCGGCTCCCGCTACGAGACCGCCGCCAAAGCCGGTATTTCCCACTTCATCGAGCACCTCTGCTTCAAAGGCACCCCGCGCCGGCCCACGGCGCGGGACATCTCGCTGGCGATTGAAGGGGTGGGGGGCATCCTCAACGGGGGCACCGATAAAGAGCTGACCGTCTACTGGTGCAAGGTGGCCTGTACCCACTTCCAACGGGCCCTGGACGTGATGGTGGACATGGTGCGCTACCCCCGGCTCGACCCGAAGGATATCCAGAGCGAGCGCCAGGTCATCATCGAAGAGATCAACATGACCAAGGACGTCCCCGCCCAGGAGGTCAACCTGCTCATTGACGAGGTGCTCTGGGCGAAACACCCGCTGGGCCGGGACATTGCCGGCAGCAAGGCATCGGTGACGGCAATGAGCCGGGAAATGATGCTTGACCATCTGCACCGTTACTACTCGCCCGGTAACATCGTTATCGCCATCGCCGGCAACATTAGCCACCAGGACATAGCGGCGGCGGTGAGGCAGGTCACCGCCGACTGGGCCAGCCACCCGCCCCCGGGATATACCGCCTATACCGAAAGACCGGCCCCGCGGGTGCGCCTGGAGACCAGGGACAGCGAGCAGGCCCACCTCTGCCTGGCCCTCCCCGGGCTGCCCCTCCTCCACCCCGACCGTTTCACCCTGGACCTGATTAACGTGATACTGGGGGAGGGCATGAGCAGCCGCCTGTTCACCGAAATCCGCGATAAGCTGGGGCTGGCCTACAGCATCCACAGCGACACCGAGCACTTCCATGACACCGGCTCGCTGACCATCTACGCTGGGATGGAGCCCGGTAACCTGACGCTGGCCATCAGGGCCATCCTGAAGCAACTCGCCCGCCTGAAAGAGCCCGTCCCGGAGGACGAGATGGCCAGCGCCCGGGAACTTACCAAAGGACGCCTCCTGCTCCGGCTGGAGGACAGCCGCAGCATGGCTGGCTGGGTGGGCGGACAGGAGGTGCTCACCGGGCAGATCCTCACCCCGGATGAGGTCATCGCCACCGTGGACACCATTACCACCGCCGATGCCGAACGGGTGGCCAACGAGCTACTGGTGGCTGACCGGCTCCGCCTGGCCGTGGTCGGCCCCATCACCCACCCCGAGTCACTGGCCGGGCTGCTGGTGCTGTAAAAAAGCTATCCCCCTCCCCTGGTTCAGGGGAAGGGGATTAGCATTACCTCACTGTCTGGGGAGGGAACCGGGGACTAGTACATCCCCTCCATACCGCCGCCCATGCCGCCGCCGGGCATGGCCGGGGCCTTCTCCTTCTCCGGGATATCGGTCACCAGTGACTGGGTAACCAGCATCATGGTAGCGATACTGGCCGCGTTCTGCAGGCTGGAGCGCACTACCTTTACCGGGTCAATGATGCCCTTGGCCACCATATCACCGTACTCGTTCTTCTCAGCATCGTAGCCGACGCCCACCTTGCTCCGCTTGACCTTGTCCACCACCACCGCCCCGTCAACACCGGCGTTAATGGCAATCCAGCGGATCGGCTCCTCCACCGCCTTCTTGATAATGGCGATACCGGTCGCCTCCTCCCCGCTGACATCCAGCTTATCCAGCACCGGCAGGGCGTTGAGCAGGGCAGTGCCGCCGCCAGGCAGGATGCCCTCCTCCACGGCAGCCCGGGTGGCCGACAGGGCGTCCTCCACCCGGTGCTTCTTCTCCTTGAGCTCCACCTCGGTGGCGGCGCCGACCTTGATTACCGCCACCCCGCCCACCAGCTTGGCCTGCCGCTCCTGCAGCTTCTCCCGGTCAAAATCAGAGGTAGTCTCATCAATCTGAACCTTAATCTGCTTCACCCTGGCCTTGATGGCCTCTTCGGCACCCTTGCC
>JAZDIY010000101.1:0-3023 GCA_043804445.1 Chloroflexota bacterium
ACCTTCATCAACAGCGCCTTCCTGCGGCAGGGGCGGGCCGACGAGTTCACCAAGCAGCCGCCGGGCAAGCGCAAGCAGGTGCTGGCCGATATCCTGGGCCTGGCCTTCTACGACCGTCTGGAGGAGCAGTCCCGGGAGCGGGCCCTCCAGCACAAGACCGAGCGGGATAAGCTGGAGGGGGGCCGTGGCCGACATCGGCCAGGAGCTGGCCCGGCAGCCGGAGTACGAGGCGGCCCTGGGCGCCGCCCAGGCGGAGCTGGCCCGCCTGGAAAAAGAGGCCGGGGAGGTGGAGGTGGTGCTATCTCATCTGCGGCAGGAAAAGGAGGCCCTGGAGAACCAGCAGTGGCAGCTGGGCCGGCTCCGGGAGCAGATTACCGCCGGACAGGCTGACCTGGGGCGCTGGCAGGAGCAGCTTTCACAGCACCAGGCCCGCATCAGGGACTACGAGAGGCTGCTGGGGCAGCGGGCCGCCATTGAGGATGGTTTTGCCCGTTTTAGCCGGGCCCGGCAGCGGGCGGATGAGCTTGACCGGAACTTCCGGCGGTGGGCGGCCTTAGCTGAGCGCCGGCACCACCTGGAGATGAAAGTCCAGCAGCTGGGGCAGGAGCTGGTCACCGCCCACGCCGTGGCCCAGCGCCGGATTCAGGAGATGGAGGCCATTGTCCAAAAGCTGCCCCGCCTCAGGGCGGAGCTGGGGCAGGTGCAGGCCGGACTGCCGCGCCTGGCCCAGACCGAAGAGGGGCTACGGCAGAAGCGGCAGAGGGCCCAGGCGCTGGAGGTCAGCCGGCATTCTCTGGGCTCGGACCAGGCCCGTCTGGAAGCGGTACTGGGGGAGATAGAGGAAAGGCTGAAGCTGCTCGCTACGGAGGGTGGGGTTAAGTGCCCTCTTTGCGATACCGAGCTGGGGCCCCAGGGGCGGCAGCGGCTGGAGGCCAAGTACGCCGCCGAGCGGCAGGCCCGGACTGATGAGCTGGCCGCGGCCCGCAGCGGCCGGGAGCGGCAGGAGCAAGAGTTGGCGGCCCTCAAGGCCGAGGTGGCCGGGCTGGAGGCCGGGCTGGTGGAGGCCAGGACAGCCCTTCAGTCCAGGACCGGCCAGATGGGCCAGGCGATTAAGGAGGCGGAGGAGGCCGGGCAGCCCCTGGAGGAGGCCCGGCTCGAGCTGGCCGATATCGAGCGGCGCCTGGCGGGCCGGGAGTTTGCCGCTGCCGAGCAGCAGGCCCTGAGCCAGCTTGACGAAGAGCTGGCCGCCCTGGACTACGATGCCGGGCGGCACGAGCAGGCCCGCCAGTCTCTGGCGGAACTGGCCCGGTACGAGGCCCCCCAGCGGCGGCTGGAGGAGGCCGACCGGTTAATCGGTCAGGAGCGGGAGGCGGCCACCCGGGCGGAGGCGGCGGCGGGGGAGCTGCGCCGCCGCCTGGAGCTGGATCGTGAGCAGGAGCAGGCCCTGGCGGCGGAGATGGGCCGGCTGCCGCCGCTGCTGGAGCGGCTGGCCGGGGTGGAGGCGGCCTATCGGGGGCTGGCCGGGCCCCGGGAGCAGGCCCGCCAGGCGGTGGCCCGGGCCGGGAGCAACCTGGAGCACTGTGCCGAGCTGGCCGCCCGGCAGCGGGAGAAGCAAGGGCTTATCGCGGCAGCGGCCCGTGAGGAGGGGCTCTACCGTGACCTGGCCCAGGCGTTCGGCAAGAAGGGTGTCCAGGCCTGGCTCATTGAGATGGCCCTCCCCGAGATTGAGGAGGAGGCCAACCGCCTGCTGGCCCGCATGACGGAGAACCGCATGCACGTCAAGATGGAGACCCAGCGGGAGACCAAGAAAGGGGACCTGGTGGAGACCCTGGACATCAACATCGCCGACGAGCTGGGGACACGGGACTACGAGATGTTCAGCGGCGGCGAGGCCTTCCGTATCAACTTCGCCATCCGCATCGCCATGTCCCGGCTGCTGGCCCGGCGGGCAGGGGCCCCGCTGCCCACCCTGATTGTGGACGAAGGCTTCGGCACCCAGGACAGCACCGGCATCGAGAGGCTGAAGGAGGCCATCAACTCCATCCAGGACAACTTTGAGAAGATAATCGTCATCACTCACATTGACGAGCTGAAGGATGCCTTTCCCACCCGCATCGAGGTGGTCAAGACGGCGGCCGGCTCCACCCTGGAGGTCAGCGGCTAGCCTTACAGCCCCAGGGCCGGGGCGATGGCCTGCATGGCGGCCAGTCCGGTCTCGATAAACTCGTCCAGGGCCAGGCCCAGCTCGCCGCAGCCGGCAATCTGCTCCCGGCTGGCCCCGGCGGCAAAGCTCTTCTCCTTGAAACGCTTGTGGACGGAGCGGGCCTCCACGTTGGCCAGCTTCTTGTCCGGCCGCACCAGGGCGGCGGCGGTAATCAGGCCGGTGAGCGGGTCGGCACAGAAGAGGGCCTTGTCCAGTCTGGTCTGGCGGGGGATGCCGTGCTGCTCGTTGTGGGCCAGGATGGCGTGGGCCATGGTCTCGCTGCCGCCCATCTCCCGAACCAGGTCTGCCCCCAGCTGGCTGTGGTGGTCCATGTCGCCCTCGGTAAGCTCAACGTCGATGTCGTGCAGCAGCCCGGTCAGCCCCCACTCCTCCTCGTCCTCACCGAGCTGCCGGGCCAGCCAGCGCATCACCGCCTCGGTGGCCAGCATGTGCTTCACCAGGTTCGGGCTTTCCACGTTGGCCCGGACGGAGTCCAGGGCTTCTTCATGTGTCATCATGTCACGGGCACCTGCCCATGACTACTATACACACCGGCCCGGTACCCGTCAATACCAGGCTGACGGCATCGGCGGGGGCTATCCCTGGGGCCCGCCCGTCCGGCTATCTGGCGCCGGCCAGGTACTTTGCCGGCTCTTTATCAAAGGCCTTCTTGCAGCCCATGGCGCAGAAGTAGTACTTCTGCCCCTCATAGTCCGAGGTAGCGGCGGCTTTGTCTGCCTTAATCTTCATCTTGCAGACGGGATCGGTGACCCAGTTGGGATTTACGGCCATGATGGCACCTCCTTAGAATATTTCCCCG
>JAZDIY010000102.1:0-2184 GCA_043804445.1 Chloroflexota bacterium
TCCTCAAGGGTAAAGACGTTGACCTGGGGTTGCTGCCCATCACCAAGCACCACGAGCTTGACTCCGGGAAGTACCTGGTCATCAACCCCCTGATTAGCCGTGACCCGGACACCGGGATACTCAACGCCGGCGTCTTCCGCCACGAGCTGCGGGGGAAAGACCAGATAGGCTGTGATATGGCCCCGGCCCATCACTCTGCCTACATCGCCAGCCGCTATGCCGCCCTGGGCAAGCCCATGGAGGTGGCCCTCATGGTGGGGCACCACCCGGCGGTGGTCATCGCCGCCTGTGCCGAGGGCACGGTGGACATGGACGAGATTGCCATGGCCGGCGGCCTGCTCGGCGAGCCGCTGGAGATGACCCGGGCGGAGACGGTGGACCTGCCGGTGCCCGCCCGCGCCGAGATGATTATCGAGGGCGTCATCGACCGGCCCATTGACGGCACCGTTACCGACGGCCCTTTCGGTGAGTACACCTGGTACTATGGCCGGGGGAACCAGCCCGCCTACCTGCTGCGGGTGACCGCCATCACCATGCGCAAGGACGCCATCTACCACGACCTGGACCCGGCCCACCCCGAGCATAACCTGGCCGAGGCCCTGGGGGCCGAGTGCAGCATCTACGATGCGGTGAGGAAGGTAGTGCCCTCGGTGCAGGCGGTACACCTGCCCATATCGGGGGTACTCTACCATGCCTATGTCTCCATCAAAAAGCGTGTCCAGGGTGAGGGCAAGCTGGCCGGCCTGGCGGCCCTCGCCGGGCACACCTGGGCCAAGATAGCGGTGGTGGTGGACGATGACGTGGACGTTTTCAACGAGGCGGACGTGATGTGGGCCATCGCTACCCGTGTCGTCGCCGACCGGGACATCTCCATTATCTCCGAGGCCACCGGCCAGCGCCTTGACCCCTCGGCCTATGATGAGACCCGGCAGGGACGGGGCTACCTGGTCTCCAAGGTGATTATCGATGCCACCAGGCCCAAGGACCTGCCCTTCGCCACCCGGATAACCCCCAACCCGGCGCTGTGGCAGTCCATGAAGCTGGAGGACTACCTTGCGTAACCACGGCCAGGTTGCCATGGACTACGCTGCTTTTCTGGGGCTGATCAAAGCGAGACGCAGTATCCACCGGTTCAAACCTGACCCCGTACCCGCTGAATATGTTGATAAAATAATTGAAGCGGCCCGGTGGGCACCTTCTGGCGGGAATATACAGCCCTGGGAATTCATCGTTGTCAGCAAGCCGGAACTAAAGAACCGTATTACCCAACTCTACCAGGAGCATATGGCCCTCGCCTATAGAATGGAACTCACCAGGGAGCCAGCATGGCGGTTTCCCCCTATGGCCAAGCCCTTGAAGGAGCCGTTGGATCTCGCCGGGGCGCCGCTTTTCATTATTCTGTGCGGTGACCCCAGGACAAATGCAGCTCGTCCGCTAAGCGTAGAACTTGAAGCGACTTCGGTATTTGACTCTAATCTCGCCAGTGCCTTCCTCTATATGCATCTCGCCGCCACCAGCCTCGGCCTCGGGTCGCGGTGGGTTTCGCCGGTCTCCAATCCTTACCTGCAGGTCCAGATCAAGCACCTTCTGGGAATACCGGATGAGCTAAAGGTTTATGACATGATGGCGGTGGGCTTTGCGGCTTTAGTACCCAAACCACGGCTGGTAAGAGCCCGGGACGAGATGGTGCACCATGACCGTTTTGACCGGACCAAGTTCAGAACCCCAGACCAGATCAGGGACTTTATCGCCAGGCTGTACGCCTGGCGGCGAGAAGCATGACCTTTACAGCCACGATGTATTTACTTTGGCGCATGAATATCAGCATATTCCTGATACCCTATTAGGGTATATTGATAACTAAAGTAAGCAATTTCCTGATTGCTAAGACAATTCTTAATGTGATAACTTGGTTTAGTGATTATTCTGTGGAAAGGAGAATACAAAGTGAGAAAACATTACGTTAGCCTGGTGTTAGCTCTCGTCATCTCTTTGCTGGTGGTCAGTCTCAGCTGTTCGGCGCCCACCCCGGCCCCGGCCCCGGCACCTGCGCCCGCGCCCACACCGGCCCCGGCACCGGCCCCGACACCTACGCCGGCGCCCGCCCCGGCGCCCGCCCCCACCCACGCCCCGGTCACCATTAATCTCTGGGGGCTGAGCCCGGGCACGGATACCTATGCCAAC
>JAZDIY010000103.1:0-2519 GCA_043804445.1 Chloroflexota bacterium
GAATTCAAGAGTACGCATAGATAATCCCTGCCGTCTACTGGCGAGGAATTCATCTATCCATTGTTGCTTTGCTTTTGGTGTCCCAAGCTGTAACCCGCCGATGGTCAATAATTCGGTGATTTCTTCGGGTTTTTCTTGAGAGTAAATCATAGCTAAAAGATTGTTAACAAAATCATTAACAGAATCGGGACATTTAGTGGTAGGCCGTGCAGGTCTCGAACCTGCGACACCCTGATTAAAAGTCTCATCGTCTCAGTGCGTTAATGAGACAATAGACCGAAGAATTCTCAGCTTATCCGCTATAAGTCACCACCGTCCTGGCTCAATGTCCAACTCGGCTAAGAATGGTACCATATGGGTCGGATTATCTGTTCCGCAGGGGGATAAAGGGGGTGAGGTTACCTATAAGGCTAGCGCCGTCTAAGGGCCAGCACCAGCACGCTGATGATGAGCAGCACGATGGTCAGGCTTAAGGGGCCCACCAGGTAGATGAGCCAGTCCGGGGTGACCGGGGCCGCCGGCGAGGATGGCGTTGCCGCCGGTGGCGATGGCGGGGCCGGTGGTGCCGGCTGGGTCGGCGGGGTGGGCGGTGCCGGTTCCGGGGAGGCTGGCGGCGGGCCGGTAATGAAGCTACCCACCGGGCTCCATTCGCTGGAGGTGTGGCTCCCCACCGCCCTCACCTTCCAGTAATAGGTGGTGGCGTAGTCCAGGTTCACGTTGGCCTCCCAGGCGGTGGCCGGCAGGGCGTAGTCACCCATCTTGAGGATGATGGGGTTGTCCAGCGCCGGGTCGGTGGAGACCACCAGCTCGTAGCGCTCCGCCCCGGCGATGGCACTCCACTGGAAGAGCGGCCTGATGGCCACCCCGCCGGTGCCGGCCTGGGGGGTGATGAGCTGTGGTGCCGCCCTCTCGGTGCCGGCGGTAGTGGTGAACGACCGGCTGGCGGACCACGGGCTGAGCACCGGCCCGGTAGCCCTTACCCGCCAGTAGTAGGTGGTATCGGGCTCGAGGGTGGGCAGCCGGACGGTGCTGGCCTTGGTGGTATCTTCGAAGCCGTCGGGCACGCTGGAGAAATCGGTGTCATAGTCCAGCTGCCATTGATACTGGGTAGCCCCCTCCAAGGCCTCCCAGTCCAGGCGGGCGTTCCTTACCGTGTAGTTGACGATGGTGCCCAGGCTGGCCGCCTGGTTGGCGGGCGAGGTAGCGGCCACCGGCTGGCTCAGGCTATCGGTAAAGGTCATCAGCCGGGTGTTGGTGGTGTCAATGGCCCACAGGCGTGGGCCATGCTGCCACAGCCCGGACAGGGTGACCCCGTCGTCAAGCCCCCGGGTGACGCTTTCAAAGGTCGGCCCGGAGCTATCGGTCGGGTCCAGGGAGCGCTCCAGGCCGCCGTTGGCGACGGGATTGGTGGCGTATAACACACCGGCTGCCGACGCCGCCAGCCGGTCAATCTGGCCGCTAGCAGGGAGATTGCTATCGATACCCTCCCAGCTGGTGCTGCTGCCGATGACGAAGCGATAGATACCTTCGTCGGCGGTCTTACTGGCGGCATAGACCGTCCGGTTAGTGCCGAACTCCGGGTCGAAGGCGACGCTTATCCTGCCGGTGAGGGGGGCTGAGACGGCCGCGGACGGCAGTGGTTCGAACGAGTTGCCGTTATCACCGGAGCGGTAGACCCAGCCGGCGGTATTGCCGGCCAGAATGGTCTTGTCCCGGTGGTATGCCGGGGACAGGGTGAGCGAGTTTAACCGCTGGCTGCCTGCGGTGGCCCTGGCGGCGTAGCTCAGGCCGCCATTGGTGGTGCGGTAGACCAGCCCGTGGCTGCCATCGTAGCTGCCGATAAAGATGGTGTCATCACCGGCCAGCACCCAGGCGTCGATATCGAAGCTGGCCCCGGTGGCGGGGTCACGGGTGGTATGGGGCGAACCGAACCGCTGCCCGTTGTCGGCTGAGCGCCATACCGCCGGGCTGCCGTTACTGGTCCCGGCCAGGAAGACCACCTGGTTATCCGGCCCGTAGTCGGGGGGCAGCCCCACCCCGTCCAGGCTATCGACATCGGCGGCGGTGCTGGTGAACACCCTTTGCCAGCCCGGCTCATCGTACTGGCGGCGCCACAGGCTGTGCTCGCTGCCGTAAGTGAGCAGGAAGAGGCTGTTGTCCCGGTCGTAGCCGGGGGACGGGGCCAGGTCCACGATGTCGCTTAAGGAGGTGTCAATCAGCCCCACCTGGTTCCAGGTTACCCCGCCGTCGGTGGTGACCGAGACGGCGCTCTGGCTGCCGGTGGTGGCGGTGTAGGCCGGTTCGCCGGGGCTGGAATCGGGGGCCATCAGCACCTCGGTGCGGGACTCTCCGGTAGGTGGTTTCTGGCTCCGGGTCCAGGTGGCGCCCCCGTCGGTGCTGAGGTAGACCTCGGCGCTGTCGGCAGCCCCCGCCATCAGGGTGTCCCCGCTGACCGCCAGCCCGGTGACATCCAGGTTGCTCAGCCCGTAGGCGGCGCCGAGGTTGAGGTCGGTGGCTAC
>JAZDIY010000104.1:0-2823 GCA_043804445.1 Chloroflexota bacterium
CCACCCGCCACACCCGGGCCCATATCGTCAACGCCGGGGACGGCTGGCACGCCCACCCCACCCAGGCCCTGCTCGACCTATACACCATCCGCCAGCACAAGGGCTCGATGAAGGGGCTGAAGGCGGTTATTATCGGGGACATCCGGCACAGCCGGGTGGCCCACTCCAACGTCTGGGGGCTGACCGCCATGGGGGTGGCGGTGACCCTCTGCGCCCCGCCCACCCTGCTGCCCGCCGGGCTGGGGACCGGCAGCCGGCACTTCCCCCGGGTGAGCATCGAGTACGACATCGAGAAAGCCCTCGCCGGGGCCGACGTGGTGATGGCCCTGCGCCTGCAGAAGGAGAGACAGCCGGGCGGCCTGCTGCCCAGCATCCGGGAGTACGCCCGGCGCTACCAGCTCGACGAGAGAAGGCTGGCCCTGGCCAAACCGGATGCCCTGGTGCTGCACCCGGGGCCGGTCAACGAGGGGGTGGAAATCTCCCCGGCGGTGGCCCACGGGCCGCAGTCGGTCATTGTCGAGCAGGTCAGCAACGGGGTGGCGGTGCGCATGGCCCTGCTCTACCTGCTGGCCGGAGGGAAAAACCAGTGAAGTCATTGCTCATCCGCAACGGCCGTATCATCGACCCGGCCCAGGGCCGGGATGATACCGGTAGCCTGCTAATCAGCGGTGGTAAAATCGCCCGACTGGAAACGGGGGACAAGATAGCCGCACCTCCCGGTGCCGAGGTAATCGATGCCGCCGGGCAGGTGGTCTGCCCCGGCTTTATCGACCTCCACTGTCACCTGAGACAGCCGGGCTTTGAGGACAAGGAGACCATCGCCACCGGCACAGCAGCGGCCGCCCGCGGCGGCTTTACCACCGTCTGCGCCATGCCCAATACCGACCCGCCCCTGGACAGTCAGTCGGCAGTGGATTATGTCAAGGCGGTGGCGGCCAGAGAGGGCCTGGTGCGAGTGCTGCCCATCGGTTGTATCTCCCGGGGAAGGCAGGGTGAGGAGCTCGCCGGGATGGGCGAGCTGGCCGGGGCCGGGGTCATCGGCTTCAGCGACGACGGCCAGCCGGTGATGGACTCCTTCCTGATGCGCCAGGCCATGGACTACAGCCTTGCCCTGGGGCGGCCCATCATCGACCACTGCGAGGACACCAGCTTAAGCCGTGGCGGCCAGATGAACGAGAGTATCGTGGCCACCCGTCTGGGGCTGCCGGGGATGCCGGCCGCCGCCGAGGAAGTCATGGTGGCCCGGGACATCGCCCTGGCCCGCCTCACCGGGGCACGACTGCACGTGGCCCACGTCAGCACCGCCGGCTCGGTGCAGCTCATCCGGCAGGCCAAAGAGACCGGCGTCCGGGTGACCGCTGAGGTCACCCCCCACCACCTGACCCTCACCGAGGAGCGGGTCATCGGCTACGACACCAAGGCCAAGGTGAACCCGCCGCTGCGGACAGAGGCTGACATCGAGGCCCTGGTACAGGGACTGGCCGACGGCGTCATTGACGCCATCGCCACCGACCATGCCCCCCACACCGAGGTGGACAAGCTCTGCGAGTTCGGGCTGGCCGCCTTCGGCATCAGCGGGCTGGAGACCGCCCTGGGCAGCCTGATGGGGCTGGTGCACGCTGGCAGGCTGTCCCTGAATACCCTTATCGCCCGGCTGACCGCCGGCCCGGCCGCCATTCTGGGCAAGGACTTCGGGCGGCTGGGGGCGCTGGCGGTGGGGGCACCGGCCGACGTGACCATCTTTGACCCTGACGCCGAGTGGGTGGTGGATACCGGGGCCTTCGCCTCCAAGGGCCGGAACACCCCCCTGGCCGGGGAGCGGCTCAAGGGCCGGGTGACGGCCACTATCGTCGGGGGCAGGCTGGTCTATAACGGCGAGAATACGGCGGCGGGAAGGTTGAAATGACGGCAAAAGGGCGACTGGTGCTGGCCGACGGCACCGTTTACGAGGGCTACCGCTTCGGGGCCGAGGTTGACGGCTACGGCGAGGTGGTCTTCAACACCAGCATGATCGGCTACCAGGAGATGCTCACCGACCCGTCCTACGCCGGGCAAATCGTGGTGCCCACCTACCCTCTCATCGGCAACTACGGCATCAATAATGAGGATGCCGAGTCCGCCCGCATCCAGGTGCGGGGCTTCGTGGTGCGGGAGGAGTGCCTGGAGCCCAGCCACTACCTCAGCGCCGGCACTTTACACGATTACCTGACCGGGGCCGGTATCCCCGGCATCAGCGGCATAGACACCCGCGCCCTCACCCGCCGGCTGCGCTCCGCCGGGGTGATGATGGGCATCATCACCGGTGACCAGACCCCCGAAGAGGCCCTGGCCAAGCTGAAAGACCTGCCGGACTACGGCACACTGGACTTCGTCCGGGAGGTGACCACCGCCGCTCCCTACCAGTGGGACAGGGACGAAGTCGGCCCCGCCCCGTCCCACCACATCGTGGTGCTGGACTGCGGGCTGAAATACTCCATCCTCAGGCTCACCCGCCGCCTGGGCTGCCGGGTGACCGCCGTGCCCAGCACCATGCCTGCCAAAGACATCCTGGCCCTCAGGCCGGACGGCATCATCCTCTCCCCCGGCCCCGGCGACCCCGAGCTGCTGGACTACATCGTGTCTACGGTGCGGGGGCTGGTGGGCCGGAAGCCCATCATGGGCATCTGCCTGGGTAATCAGCTCATCGCCCGGGCCTTCGGGGCGCGCAACTACAAGCTCAAGTTCGGCCACCGGGGGGGCAACCACCCGGTGAAAGAGCTTCAGACGGGGCTGGTGCACATCACCGCCCAGAACCACGGCTATGCCGTTGACCCGGATACCCTC
>JAZDIY010000105.1:0-2454 GCA_043804445.1 Chloroflexota bacterium
GCCGTGTCCTCCGGGGCCTCGCCGGAGACCCAGCTGAGCTTTGACGCCACCACCGTATCGGTGAGCAGCAGCTCCCGGGTACCGATGACCCGGCGGTTGTCTGCCGTGTCCAGCCGGAGCACGTACCGGCGCCCGCTTGCCGCCACTCCCAGACCCTGCCGCTGTCCCACGGTGTAGGCGGCCAGGCCGTGGTGGCGGCCCAGGACGCGGCCGGCGGTATCGGTGATGTCCCCGGGGGTGGCGGGAAGGTACCGGGCCACGAAGGCCCGGTAGTTGTTGTCCGGGATGAAGCAGATGTCCTGGCTCTCGCGCCGGGTGGCGGTGGGCAGCCCAAACGCCGCCGCCTGCTTCCTGACCGCGGTCTTGGTCAGGCCCCCCACGGGGAAGAGCAGGTGCCTTAGCTCCCGCTGGCGCAACGGGTAGAGGAAATAGGACTGGTCTTTGGCCCGGTCAGTCCCTTTCAGCAGGCGGTAGCTACCGCCGGCGGTCTCGATGCGGGCGTAGTGGCCGGTGGCCAGATAGTCGGCCCCCATCGTCAGCACCCGGTCCAGCAGGGTGCCGAACTTGATGTCCTGGTTGCAGACGAGGCAGGGGTTGGGGGTGCGCCCCCGGCCGTACTCCCGGCAGAAGTCGGCGATGACCGTCCGGGCGAAGACCTCCCGGAAGTTCAGCACGTAGTGGCGGATGCCCAGCTTGTGGGCTACCCGCTGGGCGCTGGCTATCGCCTCCTGCCCGCAGCAGCCGTGGGCCTGGCCGGTGTCCTCGTCCGGCGGCCAGATTTGCAGGGTGACGCCGATGACCTCGGTGCCCTCTTGCTGGAGAAGGGCGGCGGCCACCGAGGAGTCCACCCCGCCGCTCATGGCCACAAAGACCCTTGGTTTCGGCATCGCTCAGCCCACTTTTAACAGGGGTGCTACTTTTTGCCAGATAATCCGGCTTATCTCTTTTTTGGGTAGGGCGGCGCCTATTATCTGCCAGCGTTCCGGTTCGGCGGCGGCCATCTGGAGATAGCCGGCCCTTACCCGCTGGTGGAAGGCCAGGGTCTCGTCTTCAAAACGGTCGGGTGTCCGGTGGCTTTTGCGGGCCAGCCCGGCGGCGGGGGGTATGTCCAGCAGTAAGGTGAGGTCCGGGGCCAGCCCCCCGGTGGTAGTATCATTAATCATCTTGACAGTAGCCAAATCCAGCCCGCGCCCGTAGCCCTGGTAGGCTACCGTTGAGTCGGTAAAGCGGTCGCAGACGACCACCTGGCCCGCGGCCAGGGCAGGCCGGATGACGCTGGCCGCCAGCTGGCTGCGGGAGGCGTTGAACAGCAGCAGCTCGCTCAGCGGTGAGATAGCCTCCCACGGCCCCCATTTCAGCCAGTGGCTGATTTTCTCACCAAGCGGGGTGCCTCCCGGCTCGCGGGTGAGGATGGCCGGTATGGTCTGCTTGGTAAGCTGCCGGTAGAGGGCGCGGGCCTGGAGGCTCTTGCCGCAGCCCTCCCCGCCTTCAAGGGTGATGAATAGAGACATCTTTTGACCCCTCACCCTTAGTCCCTCTCCCCTAAATTTAGGGGAGAGGGATATATTTTTATTAAAGGGGCTTTGCCCCTTTCTATTACCGCCCCACCCCGGAGAGATTTAAATCATTACTCTTTGGAGATTATCACCCGGCGGTCGGGTTCCCGGCCCTGGCTGCGGGAGCCGACGTGGTGGCGCTGGGCCAGCAGGTGCTGCAGCCGCCGGATGTAGGCGTTCTGGGGGCTGAGCGGGGCCGCCGTCTCCTGGCCGCTCTGCACCGTATCTATCGCCCTCGCCGTCTCGGCGAGGGCCGTTTTCAGGCTGTCGGGGCGTTCCACCCTCTCGGTGGGGTAGAGGTTCTGCAGCAGCTGCCTCATCTGGGGTGGGGTGTTGCTTTTAAGCACGTAGAGGGGGATACCGGCGGCCTCGGCCTCTTTGAGTTTTTGCGGCTTACGCCGGTAGTAGCTCTTGGTGGTGACGAACAGGTTGGCTGCTTTCAGGTCGTTGACCACCTCCAGGCTGAGCTGCCGCTCTTTGGCCAGCTGTTCCAGCCGGCCCTGGTTGGTGCCGAAGAGGTAGAGCCGGGGCGGTCTGTTTTCTGCGGCTGGTGGCCGTACCCGGGCCGGTTTTCGGCTGACGGGGGCGGCCGATTTCTCCACCTGGACTTCTCCCTGCTGGTTCAGCCAGCGGACCTCGGTGGCGGCGGGCTGGCCGCGCAGGCTGGCATCGACGGCGGTGCTGACGTCCGAGTGGATGGCTACCCGGTCCCGGTCCTGAATCTCCACCACCACGTTAAAGGTGGGTGGGGCCATCCGCTCCAGCACCGATTTCTGGGTGCCCCGCCGCTTGGCCTCCTCATCCCCTAGGGTGACCGTCTGGATACCGCCGATGAGGTCGGCCAGGGTGGGGTTCATCATCAGGTTCTCCAGGGTGTTGCCGTGGGCAGTGCCTACCA
>JAZDIY010000106.1:0-3023 GCA_043804445.1 Chloroflexota bacterium
TGTTTTGGTTAGTGGCAGTGGTCCTGATACTGGCGGTGGTGACCCTGGCCGCCTGTGGCGGCGGAGCACCCGCCCCTGCCCCCGCACCGGCACCAACTCCAGCGCCAACGCCCGCACCGGCACCAACCCCGGCACCCACGCCCGCACCAACCCCGGCACCCACACCCACCCCGACGGCGGGCCCACCGGCCATACCCCACACCCTTGAGGGTCGGGCAGACTGCCTATCGTGCCACGGGCCCAGCGGCATCAAGCCCTTCCCGGCTGACCATGCCGGGCGCGGCAACGACACCTGCACCGCGTGCCATAAAGCGGCCTAACCTGGGGATATTGAGGCTCCAGCGCTCCCGGAAAAGATACTGAAGGACTCCTTCCCGGCACCTGTGTAATGCCGTAGTTTTGAGGTAAAACGTGCTTAGGAAGAAACGGTTCCTGTGGGGGGGACTGGTGGTGGTCGCCGCCATAGGCTATTTAACGGTGATGGGGCTGCAAAGCTCCGCGACCTACTACTACACACCCAGCGAGGTCGTGGGGCAGGGGAACACCATCTACGGCGCAAACGTCCGGGTGAACGGTCAGGTACTCCCCGGGTCAGTGACCCAGGAGGCCCAGGGACGGGTGCTGAAGTTCACCATCAGTGACGGCACGGTAACACTACCGGTAGTCTATCAGGGCGTCACCCCGGACACCTTCAAGGTGGGGGTTGACGTGGTGGTGGAAGGGGAACTTGATACCAGCGGCACCTTTCAGGCTCACACCCTGATGCCGAAGTGTCCTTCAAGATATGTGCCAACGACGTAAAACGAACGGAATGCGTGGACTAGTTAACTCATGGCGGATATTGGCTATATTGCCCTTTTCCTGGCGCTGGTAGCCTCAATCTATACCACCGTTGCCTTTGTTCTCGGTGACAGGCGAGGAAATCCCGGTCTGACGGAGAGCGCCCGCCACGGCCTGCTGGCGGTGTGCGGGCTGGTCTCCCTGGCCGTCCTCCGGCTGCTCCTCGCCCTGATTACCCATAACTTCCAGATAGAGTACGTGGCCAACTACACCAGCCGTGACCTCGGGGTGCCCTACCTCATCAGTGCCCTGTGGGCCGGCAATGCCGGCTCGCTGCTCTTCTGGGCCTGGCTCCTGGCCATCTTCGCCACCGTCATGCTGCTGCAGAAGCGCCAGGCGGGCCAGCGGCTGCTGCCCTACGCCGCCGCCGTGGTCATGGCCACCGAAGCCTTCTTCCTCATCCTGTTGCTGGCGGTCTCCAACCCCTTCTCCAAACTCCCCTTCATCCCTGCCAACGGCATGGGCCTCAACCCCATGCTGGAAAACCCGGGGATGATAATACACCCGCCGGCCCTGCTGGCCGGCTACGTCGGCTTCACCATCCCCTTCGCTTTCGCCATCGCCGCCCTGGTCACCAACCGCCTGGGCGACGAGTGGATAGTGGCCGTCAGGCGGTGGACCCTGCTGGCCTGGCTCCTGCTGGGGGCGGGTAACCTCATCGGTGCCTGGTGGGCTTACGTGGAGCTGGGCTGGGGCGGCTACTGGGCCTGGGACCCGGTGGAGAACGCCGGCCTGATGCCCTGGCTGGTGGCCACCGCCTTCCTCCACTCTATTATGATGCAGCGAAGGCGGGGCATGCTTAAAATCTGGAACATGGTGCTGATAACCCTGACCTTCAGCCTGGCCATCTTCGGCACCTTCCTCACCCGGAGCGGGGTGCTTTCCTCGGTGCACACCTTCTCCGATTCGGCCATGGGGCCCTTCTTCCTGACCTTCCTCGGCATCACCCTCTTCGGCTCGCTCTTCCTGCTCTACCGGCGCAGCGAAGAGCTCAAGAGCGAGGCGGAGATGGAGTCCCTGGTCTCCCGGGAGAGCACCTTCCTGCTGAACAACCTGCTGCTGGTGGGGGCCGCCTTCGCCATCTTCCTGGGAACAATCTTCCCGCTGATATCCGAGGCGGTACGGGGGGTTAAAATCACCGTCGGGCCGCCCTTCTTCAACCAGGTGAACAGCCCCATTTTCCTGGCCATCATCCTGCTGGCCGGGGTCTGCACCCTCATCGGCTGGCGCCAGGCCTCGGCCCGGAACCTGGCCAACCACTTCTTATGGCCCCTGGTGGTGGCCCTGATGGTGGGAGTAGCCATCTTCGTGCTGGGGATAAGGCAATGGTACGCCCTGCTGGCCTTCATCATCTGCAGCTTCGTGCTGGCCACCATCCTCTACGAGTGGTTCCGGGGTACGCGGGCCCGCCACCGGATGAGACAGGGGAACTACCTTAAAGCCTTTTTCGGCCTGATCGGGGCCAACCGGCCACGCTACGGCGGCTACATCGTACACATCGCCATCGTCCTCATCGCCATCGGCGTCATCGGTTCGTCGCTGTTTCACACCGAGGCCGAAGCCACCCTGGCCCAGGGCCAATCAATGAGCATTAATAACTATACCCTCACCTTCAACAACCTGGACCACTACCAGACCGAGAGCAAGCTGGTGGTCACCGCCACCCTGTCGGTCACCAGCGATGGCAGACCCATCGGCCAGATGACGCCGGAGAAATACTACCACCAGAACTATGACCAGCCAGTAACCGAGATTGCCGACCGCAGCACCCTGGCCGAAGACCTGTACGTCATCCTGGTGGGCTGGGACGATGCCGGCAATACCTCTTTCAAGGTGCTGGTCAACCCCCTGGTCACCTGGATATGGATTGGCGGCGGGGTGTTCCTGCTGGGAGGCGTCATCGCCTTCTGGCCGGACCGGCGCCAGGCCACCATCATCAAACGCCCCCAGACAAGGAGGGAGGAGAAATGAAAATCAAGCGGGTACTGCTGACGGCCCTGTTGCTGGGCATCGTCTTCCTACCGGCTACACCCGTCATGGCCGCAGCCACACTAACCGACCTCTCCCAAGACTTCGTCTGCCAGTGCGGCTGTACCCTGGTGCTGGGTAACTGTACCCACGGCGAGTGCGGCCCGAAGACGGCCATGACCGCCCAGATAGGTGACTACCTGTCCCAGGGAAAG
>JAZDIY010000107.1:0-2506 GCA_043804445.1 Chloroflexota bacterium
GTATTAAATGTTGAGCTAAATGAGAGGGAGGGAGTAGCTGCGGTAGTTGTCCCGGATAGGCAGCTTTCCTTAGCCATTGGCAAAGAGGGGCAGAATGTGAGACTGGCGGCTAAACTTACTGGCTGGCGGATTGATATCAAGAGTGCCTCGGAGGTGGAGGAGGCCAGGCTGGCGGGGGTGGCCCCCGCGGCTGAGGCGCCCCAAGCCGTGCCCGGCGAGGCGGCCGAGGCAGCGGCGCCGGTGGCCGGAGAGGCGCTGCCGGAGGCGGTGCCGGTACTGGTGGCGGCCGAGGTGGTTGCCGGAGGAACGGCGCCACCGCTGCCGGTGGTTGAGGGCGAGCCCGTGGTGCCTTTCGAGCCGCTGGTGACGGCGCCGGAGTCAGGACTGCGTTTTGCTGAGGATATTCTGGGGCCCCGGCCGCCCAAGCCCGGGGCCAAGACCAAGAAGAAGAAAAAGGTGGTTCGTGGCAAGGACAGCACCGAGGACGGCGTCAGGCTGAAAAAGGTGCGCCATGAGCGTGAGTTGGGCGAGGACTATTTAGGCGAAGATGAAAGCACTGAATAAGCGCCTGCCGCAGCGTACCTGCGTGGCCTGCCGCCGGGTGGGTGACAAGCCGGGTCTGGTGCGCCTGGTACGGTTGCCTGACGGCAGCGTGACGGTAGATGCCGGCGGGAAACAGGCGGGGCGGGGGGCATACCTGTGCCGTACGCCCGAGTGCTGGCAGGCCGGGTTGAAGGATGGCCGCCTGGAGCATGCCCTGCGGGTCAGCCTCTCGGCGGGTAACCGGGCGCAATTGGTGCAGTACGGCCAAGAATTACGGGAGGAAGCGGCTTAGTGACCAACGTAAGCAAGTCAGACGAGGTTAGGGAAGCGCAGGCCAAGCCGGCGACCAAGGGGGTGGCGGCTGTCAAAGTGCCGCCGGTTGAGATTCCCCCCTCCTTAACGGTAAGGGACCTGGCCGATGCCCTGCGCACCAGCTCGATAGACGTGATCAAGCGGCTGATGAAAAATGGGTTTATGGCCAACATTAACCAGGTGATGGACTACCAGACGGCCGCGGCCGTCGCCGCCGAGCTGGGCAAGGAGGTGGTCCCCCAGCCCGGGGCGGGCAAGCGGCTGGCCGGGGCCATGGCAGAGATAAAAAGGCGGCAGCGGCAGGCTGAGGAAGGGGTCAATCTGCGCCCCAGACCGCCGGTGGTGACCATCATGGGCCATGTCGATCATGGTAAGACCCGCCTGCTTGATGCCATCCGGCAGACCCACGTCATGGACACCGAGGCCGGGGGCATTACCCAGCACATCGGTGCCTACCAGGTAACCGTGGGCGACCAGAAGATTACCTTTCTGGATACCCCGGGGCACGAGGCCTTTACCGCCATGCGGGCCCGCGGGGCCCAGATAACGGACATCGCCATCCTGGTGGTAGCGGCTGATGATGGCGTCATGCCCCAGACCCTGGAGGCCATAGACCATGCCCGGGCGGCGGGGGTGCCCATCGTGGTGGCCATCAACAAGATTGACCGGCCGGAGGCTAACCCGGACCGGGTGAAGCAGCAGCTGGCCGATGCCGGGTTGGTGGTCGAGGAGTGGGGTGGGGACACGGTTTGCGTGCCCATCTCCGCCCGCGAGAAGATTGGCATCGCCGAGCTACTGGAGAACCTGCTGGTGGTGGCCGAGGTGGAGGAGCTCAAAGCCAACCCGGCGTTGCCGGCGGTGGGCGTCATCGTGGAGGCGGAGATGGACAAGACCAAGGGGCCGCTGGCCACCGTGCTGGTGCATAATGGTACCCTGAGGGTGGGTGATACCGTGGTAGCGGGTACCATCTGGGGCCGGGTGAGGGCCATGTTTAATGACCAGGGTAAGCAGATGCGCAAGGCGGAGCCGTCCACCCCGGCGGAGATTCTGGGCCTGAGCAGTGTCCCTCAGGTAGGTGATACCCTCCAGGCCGTGGCCAACGAGCGTCAGGCGCTACTGCTCATCCAGAAGCGTCAGCAGGAGCAACAGCAGGAGTCCCAGGCCGGGGCCAAGGCGGTCAAGCTGAGTAACCTCTACGAGCAGATAAGCACCGGCAAGGTAAAGGAGCTCAACGTGGTCTTGAAGACGGATGTCCAGGGCAGCCTGGAACCGATCAGGAGCTCTCTGGAGAGGTTGGGTACCGATGAGGTCCAGGTCAGGGTCATCCACAGCAGCAGCGGCAATATTACCGAGAGTGACGTGATGCTGGCGGTGGCCTCCAAGGGGCTGGTTATCGGTTTCGGCACCGGCATTGAGGCGGGGGCACGGCGCCTGGCCGATGTGGAAGGGGTGGACATCCGTGTCTATGACGTGATTTATGACCTGGCTGATGACGTGGACAAGGCCCTCAAAGGGCTGCTGGAGCCGACCTTTACCGAGGTTATCGAGGGCCGGGCGGAGGTCCGGGCGGTCTTTTCCGGCGGCAAGCAGGAGAAGGTGGCCGGGGTCTATGTCACCGAGGGCAAGGCGGTGCGGGGGGCCTCGGTGCGGG
>JAZDIY010000108.1:0-7016 GCA_043804445.1 Chloroflexota bacterium
TTCGACGACCTGAGCCGGCCCACCCGCAGCGCCCCCCTCATCCCCTACCTGCTGGCGGAGCTGGCGGCGGCGGGCATCCCCGACGACCGCGTCCGCTTCATCGCCGCCCTGGGGGCCCACTCGGCGATGGACGGCACCGGCTACCGGAAGAAGCTCGGGGCGGCGGTGCTGGACCGCTTCGCCGTGTACAACCACAACTGCTACGCTAACTGCACCCCGGTGGGCACCACCTCCCGGGGGACGCCGCTTTACCTCAATAGCGAGTTCATGGCCTGCGACCTCAAAATCGGCCTGGGTGCCATCCTGCCCCACCCGCGGATGGGCTTCGGCGGAGGAGGTAAGATCGTGCTGCCGGGGCTGGCCCACATCGACGCCATCATGGCCAACCACAGCCTGCCCCGGGGCGACCACGCCTTCATGGGCAACATCGAGGGGAACCCGTTCAGCGAGGACATCGCCGAGGCCACCCGGATGGCCGGCCTGGACTTCAAGGTGGACGTGGTGGTCAACGGGCGGCTGGAGACGACGGCCCTCTTCGCCGGCGACCCGGTGCTGGCCCACCGGGAAGGGGTCAAGCTGGCCCGGAGCCACTATGCCACCGAGCCGGTGGCCGGGGCGGATATCGTCATCGCCAACACCTACGCCAAGGCCAACGAGTGCATCATCGCCCTGGCGGTAGCCGCCCCCCTGCTGGCGGAGAAAGCGGGTGACCTGGTGCTGATTACCAATACCCCGGAAGGACAGGTCATCCACTACCTGATGGGCTATTTCGGCAAGCTCAACAGCGGCTCCCGGTACCCGGTCAGCGCCGGCTCGCTGCCGCCGGGGGTGCGGCGGCTGACCATGCTGGCCCCCTATGCCGACCGGGCCGGGGAGAGGTGGTTCGGGCCGCCGGGCAGCATCAACTGGCGGCAGAGCTGGCCCGAGGTGCGAGCCATGCTGGAGGCCACCTACGGCCGCCGGGCCCGGGTAGCGGTGCTGCCGGACAGCACCATGCAGTACTTCCCCAAGCTGCGGGCCCTTCAAACCAGGAACGAGCCCCGCCACTGCTGCTAGTATCCCGTCAGGAAAATAAATATTCATTATTCTTTAGTTGTGTCAATAGCCGGGGAGAACGTGGTTGAAATCTCCGCTCTTAGCCAAGCGGTTACCCATCCCCTTTATCCCCTTCTCCTGGCAGGAGAAGGGGATAAAGGGGATGAGGTCATTGCCCAAGCATTAGTCTGACGAGACACCATGAGCTACTTGGGGAACAGCTCCCCCCATCGCGCCTTCACTTTTTGGGTCAGCTCCGGGCTGACGGTGATGGCCGGGGGGAATTCGTCCTTCCAGTGGTAGGGCTTTACCGCCAGGATGATGGCCAGAGAGCAGGTGCTGTCGTGGCGCTCCCGTCTCTCGATGGGGATGGTGGGATCAAGCATGGCTGACACCTGCTGGGTGATGATGTTGATGGACTGCTCGGGGTCACCCCGGGTACCCAGGGCCCAGAGTACCTGGGAGATGTTGGAGGGGTCGATGTCCTCGTCCACCACGATAAGATAGTGCAGGTAGCGGGAGGCTATCTGGGTACCGGCGGCAATCATGGCGGCCTGCTTGGCGTGCCCCGGGTACTCCTGCTTGAGCGAGATGACAATCATGCTGTTGGCGGTCACCTCCTCCACCACCCAGACGCCCCTCACCCCCGGTATCTGCCGGTCCAGCTCGCTCCAGACGATGGCCGCCCGCTGGATGTGCCGCCCCAGCGTCCATACCGCCGGGAAGCGGGAGGGCGGGTTGCCCTGGATGATAGGGTTATCACGGTGCATCACCGATTTCACCCGGAAGGCCGCCCGGGGCACCCGGCCCGTGGCGTAATAGCCGGACCACTCGCCGAAAGGCCCCTCCGGCCGGGTCTCCACTTCAGGGGGCACAATCTCCCCCTCCAGCACTATCTCCGACGTGGCCGGGACGGGCAGCCCGGTGGTGATGCCCGCGACCACCTCCAGCGGCCGGCCGTTCCACCAGCCGGCGATGTCGTACTCGCAGACCCCCCAGGGGGCCGACCAGATGGAGGCCAGCCAGGCTATCGGGTCCTGACCGCAGGTCACCGCCGCCGGGCAGCCCAGGCCTTTACGCCAGTACTTCTTCTGCACCACGTCCAGGGCGTGGGCCGGGGTGGCGTGGATGGTGGCGGTGTGGCGGTCGTGGACCTGCACCCGGTAGCAGGCCACGTTCAGCCAGCCCTCTTCAGGGTCCCTGATGACCACCATGTTGCCCGTGCCGATATAGGGCCCGCCGTCCAGCTCGTGCCACTGGGGGGTGGGGAACCGGAGCAGGTCAACGTCGGCGTCCCGCTGGATGTTCTCCATGACCGGGCCGCTCTCCACCACCACCGGCGGGGTAAGCTCAATGCCCTGGTTCACCTTATCGCGGAAGAGCCGCACCAGCTCGATGCCTCGGGCCTCTAGGGGGAAGCCCAGGGCCAGGGCGGTGCGCCGGGGGGTGGTGAACAGATTGGAGACCACCCGGTACCCCGGCTCATAGCCCCTGATTTTATCGAACATCAGCAGGGGTGAATCAGGTAGCTCGGCGATGAGGTGGGTCAGCGCCCCTATCTCCAGGTGGGCATCGGCGTCCTCAACCAGCTGGTACTCCCCCAGCTCCTGCACCCGGTCAATGAACTCCCTCAGGTCACGGAACATGTTACCCTCCTCTGTTTTAAAGCGATATGGTTAGACCGGTAACGGTCAGGCCTGGCCGCCGGTCAGGTACTCCCGCAGCCAGCCCAGGGCCGCCTCGGCGGCGGCCAGCTTGTTCGGCTGCCGCCCCCCGGAGAACCGGTGCTCCCGGCTGTAGGCCCGGCCCCGGTGGTAAAGCCCCAGGTAGAACAGCCCCACCGGCTTACCCGGGGTGGCCCCGCCCGGCCCGGCGATGCCGGTATCCGCCAGGCAGACGTCCACGCCCAGTAACCGGCTCCCCCCACGGGCCATGGCCTCGGCCACCGGGGCGCTCACCACGCCGTAGCGCTCAATGGTCTCTTCAGGGACCCCCACCAGCCCCACCTTGACCTGGTTGTGGTAGGCCGTCACCGAGCCCCGGTAGTAGTCCGAGCTGCCCGGGACATTGGTAATCAGGTGGGAGATGAGGCCGCCGGTAGCCGATTCCACCACCCCCAGGGTCAGGCCCTGACGGCGGAGCAATTCACCGACCTCCCGTGCCAGGTCAGCCACTGCCACACCCCCTTTAAGCTAGATAAAGCCCTCCATGAGGGCGAGTACCCTGGACTCGTCAAGGCTGCCGTCGTCCCGGCGGAAGCCGGGCAGGGCCCGGGCCACCAGCTCGCGGCGGTGGGCGTCCCTGAGGTCGTCCAGCCGGTCGTATATCCCCAGCCGCCGCCCCACCCGGAAGTGGTCCCTCTCCTCCGGGGGCAGGGACTGGAACCGGTCGATGGTGGCCAGCATGGCCGCCCTGTCCCGGGGCAGCTCACCCTCAATCTCCTGGAGCAGGTTGGTAATATGGTCGCTGACCAGGTGCGAGCGGCAGTCCAGGTGCTCGATGAAGAGCCGCTCCTCGGTGATAATCGCCTCGTCTCCGGCCCGGACGAAGCTACCATCGGCTACAGCTTCATAAAGGGGCATGCCCGGCTTGACGGCCAGCGTCCGCAGGCGGATGAAGTCCGGGTTTATCTCGCTCAGCACCCCGGCGGTGGCCAGGGCGTGCTCCCGCCACCACCGTTTCCCCCCCAGCCCCAGGATGACGTACTCGGAGAGGGAGATACCGGAGGCCACCACCTTCTTACCGGCGGCGATGTGCTCCGCCGCGGTGGCCCCCTTCTCCATGTACTCCAGCACCGGGTCATAGCCCGATTCCAGGCCGACGTGCAGCCGGGAAAGCCCCGCCTGGTGCAGGGCAGCCAGCTCCTCCGGCGTCTTGCGGTTGACGGTGTGGGAGCGGGCGTAGCTGGTTATCCGCTTGATACCGGGGAAGGTCTGCTTCAGGAAACTGATGACCGCCACCAGGTCGGCCGTCTTCATAATCAGGGCGTTGGAGTCCTGCAGGAAAACGTTCTCGCCGCCGGCGTAGAGCCACAGGGCCACGTTGAAAACGGCGGCATCGGGCGGGTTGACCAGGCAGCGGCGGGCCGCCTCCCGGACGGCGGCATCACCATCACCGGTGGCCGTGGCGGCGATCCCGTCCCTTATCCGGCGGGCGGCGGTTATCTCCCGCGTAATCTCCGCCACCGGCCTCAAGCTAAACCTCTCCCCCTTATACAGCGAGCAGAACCGGCACCGGTTCCAGGGACAGTTCCGGGCGACGCGGATGAGCAGGGAATAGGCCTCGCTGGGGGGCCGGATGGGGCCTAACTCAAAAGAGGGAACGGGGGAAGTCTCTCTGGCTACAGCCACGGAAAGACGTGCTCCTTAACGAAGCTGAAATTATCCTTCACCGCCTGCCGGCCGGAGACAATCTCCATGTGGCCGGGCAGCAGATAGTCTATTTCCAGCCCGGACAGGGCTTCGATGGAGGCCTTGAGCTCATCGGCGCTGCCGCCGGGCAGGTCCACCCGGCCGGTATTGCGGTCAAAGATAACGTCCCCGCAGACCAGGAACCTCTCCTGCCGGCAGTAGAAGCAGATGCTGTCCGGGGAGTGGCCGGGGGCGGCAATCACCTCGATGTCCAGGCCACCGCCGTCCAGCCGGCCGTCCTCCATGATACCGTCCTCGTTCAGATCCAGGCCTTTCAGCCCGAAGGCGCGGGAAGCCTCGACCACGGTGACGTCATAGTACTGCTTGTGCCGGGGGTGGCAGATAAACCGGGCCCCGGAGACCTCCCGGCAGGCGTCGTTGGCCCACCAGTGGTCCAGGTGCAGGTGGGTGTTGGTGATGATGTCGATGTCCTTGGGGTCGATACCGTCGGCGCGCATGTCCTCTATCAGGGCCGGCAGGAAGCGGTTCAGCCCCGGGTCAATGATGATGTTAAGCCCGCCCCGAATCAGGTAGGTGTTGCAGTCCAGCATGCCCTTTTCGGGATAGTAGTATATCTTATCGGTCAGTTTCATGGTGTCGGCTATCTTCCCCCACCTTGATATTGTTAAGCGCCCTTTGATTATATCGTAATCATGGGCTAAAATAAAAGCCAAACACCACTGAAGAGAGCGGTAAGGGAATAAGACCCCAAGAAAGGAGCCTCTCATGGTAGAAATGGCCTGGACTCTCGGTCTCATTGGTGGACTGGGCACCATTATGGGGGTGGTCACCGCCGCCGAAATAATCCCACCCATCATGCCGGATTTCACCGCCATGTTCTGGCTGGCCTTAAGCGCCGTGCTGTTTCTGGCCACCATCGCCTTTGCCATCGGCGCCACCGGCAGGCGCTCCGAACGCTAAAGCCAGCGGCACGGTCAGCCATTCCGGGAGGGGTCATTCTTCCCGGCAGGAGGCATCATGCCGGACAGACAAAACGAGACCCGGCTGACACTGCGGGTGCATCCCGGTGCCCGCCGCAGCGAGGTAACCGGCTGCGCCGGGGGGGTATGGCAGGTGCGGATTGCCGCCCCGCCGGTGAAGGGCCAGGCCAACCGGGAGCTCATCGGCCTGCTCAGCCGGCTCCTGGGGGTAAGCCAGGGAGCGCTGAACATCACCCGGGGCCACACCAGCCGCAACAAGCTCGTCACCATCAGCGGCCTCGGGCCGGAGGAGGTCGGGCGGCGGCTCTGCTCGGCCTGCCCGGTTGACCGCCCCTTGCTAAAGCCGCCGGATGATAGCATAATAGGCTAAAGTCGCCGGGGAGGAGAGCACCATGTGGGTCTGGTTTACCGATAACAGCGTCTGGTTCCTCTTCGCCGCCGGGGTGGTGCTCACCGTGCTCCTTTTCTCCCGGGACCGGCTGGCGGACAGCCTGGCCCGGGCCCTCCTCAAAAGATGGACAGACCGGGCCGGCCGGATTACCAACCGCGTTCTGATATCGGTTGAGGGGATATCCCTGGGCGTCATCCTGGTCGCCATGGTGGCCGTCATCCTCTCCAGGGAGGGCGTCCACAACCTCATCACCCCGGAAACGATACAAAAGTGGTTCCTGGAGCAGGGCACCAGCGTGCTGATTACCCTGGTCGCCGGGCTGGGGATATGGGTGGCCTACCAGAAATTCCTGCCGCCGCTGGTGCGCCGCCTCATGGTGCGCACCAAGGGGGAGAGCAAGGAAGGGGTCAAGAAACGGCAGGAGACCCTGCTGGTGGTCTTCATGGGGACGGGCCGCGTCCTCATCGTGCTGCTGGTCATCTTCATGGCCCTCTCCGAGCTGAACGTGCCGGTGGGCCCGATGCTGGCCGGCCTCGGTGTCGTCGGTATCGCCGTCGGCTTCGGGGCCCAGTTCCTCATCAGAGACCTGATTGCCGGTGTCTTCGTCATCATGGAGAACCAGTACCGGGTGGGGGACGTGGCCAAGGTGGCCGACGTGGCCGGGCTGGTGGAGGCGGTCAACCTGAGAAAGACGGTGCTCCGTGACCTGGACGGCATCGTCCACCACGTCCCCAACGGCGAAATCCGGGTGGCCAGCAACTACAGCCGCCACTTCGCCCGGGTCAACTTCAACATCCCGGTAGCCTACGGCACCGACCTGAGCTACGCCATCGGCGTGATAAACCGGGTCGGTCAGGAGCTGGCCGAGGACGAGACCTGGGGCCGGCTGTTGTTCAGCACCCCCCAGGTGCTGCGGGTGGACGGCTTCGGCGACTCGGGGATAGACCTCAAGGTGCTGGGGGACGTCAAGCCCCTCCAGCAGTGGGCGGTGATGGGCGAGCTGAGGCTGCGGCTGAAGAAGGCCTTTGACGACGCCAACATCGAAATCCCCTGGCCCCACGTCAAGCTCTACTTCGGCGATGCCCCGCCGGGCCAGGGGCCGGTCTGCCCGAATTGCTCCCGGGCCAACCTACCCGGCAGCCAGTTCTGCTCAAGCTGCGGCACCCGGTTTAGCCATCCTTAGATTGCTTGTTTTCTTGACGGGTAGTTGGTTATAATAAGTCCATCGTGTTAAGAGAG
>JAZDIY010000109.1:0-2094 GCA_043804445.1 Chloroflexota bacterium
GGGCCTTGCGGGAGCACCTGAAGGCCGGCTTTCCGGCTTACGCCACCCCTGGGGCTGCCCTCACCTTCCACGATGACCTGGACGAGGTGGCCTCCTGGGGGGTGCGGCTGGTCCCCCCGGACGAGGTCGTCCCGCTTCACGGCGGTGCCGTCATCCGTACCGGGGATATTGACCTGAATGTCCTGGGTAAGGCCCTGGCGGGCTGGGGCATCCGTCTTGACCCGGCGGTTATCGCCGTGGCGGTGCTGGACCACGGAGTGGCTCCCCGTGGCCAGAGCCAGCGGCTCTTTCGTTTTCAGCACCTGGAGGGCCGGCTCCGCGAGAAAGGTACCCTGGAGGCGTTTGTCTTCACCCCGGACGGTCTGCCCGGCTACCTTACCCGGATGCAGGCGGTGGTGCGTCGCGTTGGCGGGGAGGCCCCGCTGGTGCTGGCCGATACCGCCGCCGCCGCGGCCCTGGGGGCCCTGCTGGACCCGGTGGTGGCCGGGCACCCCCACCGCCTGGTGGTGAACCTGGGCAACTCCCATACCATGGCCTTTAACCTGGCGGGGTCCCGGGTGCTGGGGCTCTTTGAGCACCATACCGGGGCCCTTTCCCTGGCCCGGCTGGAGACCCTGCTGGACCGGCTGGTCTCCGGCGAGCTGGGCTTTGACGAGGTCTGGGGGGAAGGGGGGCACGGCAGCCTGGTGCTGGAGAAAGGTGACCGCCCGCTGGTCGCCGTTACCGGCCCCCGGCGGCGGCTGCTGGCGGCCTCCTCACGGCAGCCCTATCTGGCCGCCCCCTTCGGCAGCATGATGCTGGCCGGCTGCTTCGGCCTGGCCCGGGCAGCGGCGGTAAAGCTACCCCGGTAGCGGGATGAGATAGAAGCGGCCTTCCGGGACGGCTCAGGCTAGGTTACCACCGGACCTGGGCCCGGTAGAAGGCCTCGGCCAGCTCGTAGTCCTCCCCCTGGGCCATCGTGGTGTACCGCTCACGGAGGCGTTTGGCCAGCTCGGCCAGATGGGCCTCGGGCAGCTGGCTCTGGTGACAGCGCAGGGCGGCCAGCTTGGTGTCCCAGGTATCGGTGATGTTGACCCGGTGGTTGGGCTCGTCCGAGGCCCAGAGCCAGACCTCCTTTACCTTATGGGGCTCCAGCCCCTCGGCCAGCAGGTCGGGGTAGGCCAGGTGGTCCCGGGCGTAGGGGAAGACGGCATCCAGGGTGACCTGCCCGGTGATGCGGTGGTCCCGGTGCCAGATGTAGCGGTGGTAGGGGTCGGCGGTGGCCACAATCTCCGGGCGGAATAGCCTTATCTGGCGTACGATGTCCTTACGGAACTGGGGGGTATCCTCCAGGCCCTGGTCCGGGTAGCCTAGGAAGACCACCTCGGCCACCCCCAGCACGGCGGCGGCGGCTCGCTCTTCCTGCTGCCGGGTCTGGGCCAGCACCTCCGGCTTGAGGTTGCGGTCTCTGGTGCCCTTGTCCCCGTTGGTGCAGACCACGTAGACCACCAGTTTCCCCTCCCGTACCCAGTGGACTACGGTGCCGCCGACGCCGAACTCGGCATCGTCGGGGTGGGGGCTGACCACCATTACCTGAGCTGGTTCTTTCATGGTGCGGCTCCTTTTCCCTTATCGCGGGATACCCATAATAGATGACATAATATTTGACCTGTCCCGGGACAAACCGTCTAAAGTACCCGGGCCAGGTGGGGGCCAGGTATCCTCCGGCTCTCCCGCATCACCGCTTGGGCGATATTGGACCAGCCCAGCGGGGCCACCGTGGCCCGGATGGCCAGGGCGGCGGCCCGGTCCGGCCTGGGGCGGGCCAGCCGCCGGGCGATTTTATCCGCCAGGTGGTGGGGCTGGTTATCGCTGACCACGTCGCCGGTCTCCCCGTCGCGGATGATGCTTCTCAGGTCACCGACGTCGGTGGCCACCACCGGGGTGCCGCAGGCCAGTGATTCCAGGGCCACCAGGCTGAAGCTCTCGTAGTAGGAGGGGACCACGCTGACATCGGCGGCGCGGTAATAGTCGGGCAGGTCCTCCTGCGGCACCAGGCCGCGGAAGGTGACCGAGCCGCCCAGCCCCAGGGAGCCGGCCAGGGCCTTGAGGCGG
>JAZDIY010000110.1:0-2306 GCA_043804445.1 Chloroflexota bacterium
CCATCAGCCGCCCGCCCGGCCGGAGCACGCGAAAAGCCTCCCGGAAGACCGCCGGCTTGTCCGGCGAAAGGTTGATGACACAGATGGAAATGACTACGTCCCCCGAGCCGTCCGCCGCCGGGAGGTGCTCAATCTCCCCCAGCCGGAACTCCACGTTCCGGTAGCCTCCCTTCCCGGCGTTTTCCCGGGCCTGCGCCACCATCTCCGGGGTCATATCCACCCCGATGACCTTGCCCCCCTGGCCCACCCTGGCCGCCGCCAGGAAACAGTCGAAGCCCGCCCCCGAGCCCAGGTCAAGCACCGTTTCCCCCGCCGCCAGCGAGGCCAGGGCCACCGGGTTGCCGCAGCCCAGGCCCAGGTTGGCCCCATCGGGGACGGACTGGATGTCCTCCTCGGTGTAGCCCACCTGCCGGCTGATGTCCCCGGCCTGGCTACCACAGCATGAGCTAGCCGGGGAGCAGCACGAACGGTTGCCCTTGACCACCCCGGCGTAGTTCTCCCTGACCGCTTTTCTTATCTCGGTATCCTTCATGTCCGTCTCCCCCGCTTTATTTCAGTATCTCCTGCATCATCGGCCCCAGCATGCCCTTCACCGTCTCGGCAAAGTCACCCGCCCGGAGCATCAGCAGGCAGCACACCTCGCCATCGCGCTCGCCGCTGACCACCACGAACCGGTCGCCCGCCTTCACCCGGGCCCTCTCCCGCAGGTCCTTGGGGAGGACCAGTTGCCCCCGTTCGTCAACGGTGACCAGGGCCTCAACCTTGCAGCAGGTCATCGCCGGTTGACCTTTCCGGTTATCCATCGCTCACCTTCCAATATTTTAGTAACCTCTGATTTAACTGATAATTTAGTATATTCTGATAATACCGGACTGTCAAGCCCTGTTGCCGGGCAACTTTTACCACGGGGATAACGGAACCACCCCTTACAGCAGCCGCCTGAGGCGGGGGTTGGGGGTGATGCCGGGGAGGCGGCCCCGCTTGGCCACGGGCCGGCCATCCACCTGGTGCAGGTCGGCGGTGAAGTCTATCGGCCGGGCCCCGCTGATATAGCTGCCCACCCCGAAGCCGTCCACCGGGGCCCCGCTCTCCAGGAAGTGGCCGATGCGCTCCGGGGTAAGGCCGCCGCTGACAAAAATCCTGACCCCAGGGTAGCCGGCCAGGTCCAGGTGGGCCCTGACCTCCTTGACCAGGTGGGCGGTGACCCCGCCCCGCTCCCCCGGGGTATCCAGCCGCACGCTGCCCAGCCGCTCCCCCAGGGCCTCGGCCACCCGCCGGCTCTCCTCCACCTCGTCCTTAAAGGTATCCACCAGGGCCACCCGCGGCACCCCCGGCGGCATATACTTATCGAAGGCCACGGTGGCCCGCACGGTATCACCCATGATGATAATCAGGGCGTGGGGTATCGTCCCGGACGCCTCGATGCCCGCCAGCCGCGCCCCGGCGGGGGTAGAGCAGCCCTGGCAGCCGCCCACCACCGCGGCGTAGTCCATGACCCCCACCACCCCCGGATGGATGTGGCGGCCGCCGAAGCTGACTACCGGCACCCCACCGGCCGCCTCAACGCACTCCCGGGCGGCGGTAGCCCAGCCGCTGCCATGGGAGAGCATACCGTCAATGGCCGTCTCGTAGAGGCCGTAGCTCTGGTAGGGAGCGGTGATACGCAGCACCACCTCCTTGTGGGCCATCGCCTCACCCTCGGCCAGCCCCCATACCTCGTGGTTATCCCCGGGCAACACCCTCCCCAGCAGGGACTTGACCTCGGCCATGCCGCAGACTGTCCCCGCCCGGCCGGGGAAGAACTCCATGGTGGCCACCGGGTTGACCTTCTCCCGGCGCAGGATATCAATGGTGCGAGCGAAGTAGATATCCGCCGTCTCCCCGGAGAGGACGGCCTGGCTCGGCTCAAACTCAGGTGGCTTCATCGGGCACCCCCTACACTGGTCAGTCTGGCCCCCAGCACTTTTTCCAGGTGCTCCAGGGCAAAGCGGTGGCCCTCCCGGTCAAAGGAAGCCACCGCGTCCACCGGCACCTCCACCGCATAGTCCCGGTTACGGGCATCGGCCACGGTGTGCAGCACGCAGATATCGGTGCAGACCCCGCAGACGATGAGCTTCTCCGGCTGGAGCTGCTCCAGCTTCTCCGCCAGCGGTGTGCCGTAAAAGGCGCTGTAGCGCTTCTTTAGGATTATCTCCCCCGGGTAACCGGCCAGCTCCGGGATAACCTCGGCCTCCGCCGTTCCGGTCACGCAGTGGGGCGGGAACATGCGGAACTCCAGGTCATCGGGGTCGTGCCGGTCACAGATA
>JAZDIY010000111.1:0-2739 GCA_043804445.1 Chloroflexota bacterium
AGGCGGAGGGTACCATCGTGGTCATCGGGCCTACCCGCATGCCTTATACCCGTACCATTTCTACGGTGGAGTATATGTCTTCGGTACTGAGCGAGCTGGTGGCGGAGCTGTACGGCCGGAGGCCGCCGGTGGAGTTTACGCCCCCCGGGAACAACTGAACTGACGAAGGTAGATGATGATACCGTTCCAGCCGGAAGAAGAGAGCCAGCCTGGTGAAGCTGCGCCCGAGGAGAGTGGGGCGGCGGACGTTCCGGCCTTAAAAGCAGCCCTGGCCGGGGCGAAGGACAAAGCCGAGGGCTACCTGGCCAGCTGGCAGCGGGCTCAGGCCGACTTCGTTAATTACAAACGGCGCAGCCAGCAGGAGAGGGAGGAGGCCGGCCGGGCGGCCCAGGCGGCCCTGCTGCTTAACCTCCTGCCGGTGTTTGATGACCTGGAGCGGGCCTTTAGCTCGGTGCCGCCGGAGCTTGAGGGGATGAACTGGGTGGCAGGTCTCCGCCTCATCGAGCGCAAGTTCAAGGCCGCCCTGGAAGCCCAGGGCCTGACCTCGATTGAGGCGATGGGCCAACCCTTTGACCCCAACCAGCACGAAGCGGTAATGCAGGGGAACGGCCAGGAAGGTACGGTGGTGGGCGAGATGAAAAAGGGGTACCGGTTTTACGACCAGGTTATCCGGCCCAGCCAGGTGATAGTGGGCAACGGCCAGGAAGATAGTGGTGGCCAGAGTGGAGAACAGGGCTAGGTCTTAGGCCTAGTCTATTTTGATAAGGGTGATGCCAAAGGAGGATAAATATGGCAAAAGCAGTGGGTATTGACCTGGGGACCACGTTTAGTGAGGTGGCGGTGATGCAGGGAGGAGAGCCCGTGGTAATTCCTTCTGCCGAGGGCGGAAACCTCACCCCTTCGGTAGTGGCGATAAGCAAGAATGGGGAGCGCCTGGTGGGGCAGATAGCCAAACGCCAGGCCATCGTCAATCCGGAGAATACCGTCTATAGCATCAAGCGGTTTATGGGCCGCAAGTGGGGCGAGCCGGCGGGGCGGGAGCTTCCCGTAGAAGAAGATGCCAAGCGCAAGAGCTACAAGGTGACCAAGGGGGCCAACAACGAGGTAAAGGTGCTCATGGGAGGCAAGGACTACAGCCCGCCGGAGATATCGGCCATGATCCTGCAGAAGCTCAAGGCCGATGCCGAGGCTTACCTGGGGGAAAAGGTCACCGAGGCCGTCATCACCGTCCCCGCCTACTTCAACGATGCCCAGCGGCAGGCCACCAAGGACGCCGGCACCATCGCCGGCCTCAACGTGCTCCGTATCATCAATGAGCCCACCGCCGCCGCCCTGGCCTACGGGCTGGACAAGGAGAAGGAGCACACCATTGCTGTCTATGACCTCGGTGGCGGCACCTTTGATATCTCTATTCTGGAGCTGGGGGAGGGCACCTTCCTGGTCAAGTCCACCAACGGGGATACCCATCTGGGCGGCGATGACTTTGACCAGAAGGTGATGGACTGGCTGTGCGATGAGTTCAAGCGCGACCAGGGTATTGACCTCAGGCAGGACAAGATGGCCCTGCAGCGGCTCAAGGAGGCCGCCGAAAAGGCCAAGGTGGAGCTGTCCACCGTGCAGCAGACCGAGGTAAACCTGCCCTTTATTACCGCTGATGCCAGCGGTCCTAAACACCTCAACATTACCCTCACCCGGGCCAAGCTGGAGCAGCTGGTCATGGACCTGGTGGAGAAGTCCATGGGGCCGTGCAAACAGGCCATGGCCGACGCCGGTAAGACCTCGAGCCAGATTGATGAGGTCATCCTGGTGGGCGGTCAGACCAGGATGCCCATGGTCCAGGAGAAGGTGAAGCAGTTATTCGGCAGAGAACCTCACAAAGGGGTCAACCCGGACGAGGTGGTGGCTGTCGGTGCCGCCATCCAGGCCGGGGTACTCAAGGGGGAGGTCAAGGACGTCCTGCTGCTGGATGTTATCCCGCTTACCCTGGGTATTGAGACGCTGGGTGGCGTGGCCACTCCCCTCATCACCCGTAATACCACCATCCCCACCTCCAAGAGCCAGGTCTTCAGCACGGCGGCGGACAACCAGCCCAGCGTGGAGATTCACGTCCTCCAGGGGGAGCGGCCCATGGCCGCGGACAACCGCACCCTGGGCCGGTTCATGCTGGACGGCATCCTGCCGTCGCCACGGGGGGTGCCCCAGATTGAGGTCAGCTTTGATATTGACGCCAACGGTATCCTCAGCGTCAAGGCCCATGACAAGGGTACCGGGCGGGAGCAGAAAATCACCATCACCGCCTCCAGCGGGCTGAGCAAGGCTGAGGTGCAAAAGATGCAGCGGGATGCGGAAGCCCACGCTGCCGAGGACTCCAAGCGGCGGGAGGAGATAGAGGCCCGTAACATGGCCGATACCCTGGCCTATACCGCCGAGAAGACGCTGCGGGACAACAAGGAGAAGATACCGGCAGAGCTGAACCAGGAGGTGGAGGGCAAGGTGGCCGCGGTGCGTTCTGCCCTCCAGGGCAGTGACGTTGAGGCCATCAAGCGGGCCACCCAGGAGCTGAACGAAGCCATGCAGAAGGTGGGCTCGGCGGTGTACCAGCAGCAGACACCACCCCCGCCGCCACCGGGCGGTGAAGGTGGTGCCGGTGGCGAAACACCCCCCGGCGGCCAGCCGGGCGGTGGCGGCGACGAAGGCACCGTGGAGGGCGAGTTCCGCGAGGTGTAGGTATAAATCCAT
>JAZDIY010000112.1:0-2384 GCA_043804445.1 Chloroflexota bacterium
GTCTGCGTGGCGGGTGGCGTCGGCGTTGCGCCGGTGACACCCATCGCCCGCGCTCTGAAACAGGCGGGCAACAAGGTCATTTCCATCATGGGCGCCCGCAACAAAGGTCTGATCTTCTGGGAAGACCGCCTGCGCGCCGCCAGCGACCAGCTTATCGTCACCACCGATGACGGCAGCTACGGCCGCAAAGGACTCGTCACCGAGCCGCTGAAGGAGCTTCTGGAAAAGGGCGGCGTCGACCGGGTTATCGCCATCGGCCCCAGCATCATGATGAAGTTCTGCGCCCTGACCACCCGGCCCTTCGGGGTCAAGACCGTGGTCAGCCTGAACCCCATCATGGTGGACGGCACCGGCATGTGCGGCTGCTGCCGGGTATCGGTGGGCGGGGTCACCCGCTTCGCCTGCGTTGACGGTCCCGATTTCGACGGGCACCAGGTGGACTGGGACCTGCTGCTGGCCCGCCAGCGCACCTATCTGGATGAGGAGAAACGCTCCGCCGAGATCCTTACCTCCCCGGCCGGCCACCACTGCGAAACACGCGCCAAGGGATAAAACCGCTATGGCCAAGCTCAACTTAAACCGGGTGGAGATGCCCCGGCAGGAACCCAAAGCCCGCGCCGGCAACTACGACGAGGTAGCCCTGGGCTATAGCCCCGACCAGATGGCCGAGGAGGCCAGCCGCTGTATCCAGTGTCCCAAGCGGCCCTGCACCGGGGGCTGCCCGGTGGGGGTGGACATCCCCGACTTTATCCTGGCCATGCACCAGGGCAACCTGCCCGAGGCGGCCCGGATACTGAAACAGAAGAACGCCCTGCCCGGTATCTGCGGGCGGGTCTGCCCGCAGGAGTCACAGTGCGAGTCGGTCTGCACCCTGGCCAAGAAGGGGGCCCCGGTGGCCATCGGGCGCCTGGAACGGTACGTGGCCGACTGGGAACGGACCCACCGGGAGGCGATGGGCACCCCGGCACCCCGGCCCACCCCCACCGGCAAACGGGTGGCCGTGGTCGGCTCCGGCCCGGCCGGACTGACCGCCGCCGCCGACCTGGCCAAACTGGGACACAGCGTCACCATCTTCGAGGCCCTGCACGTGGCCGGCGGGGTGCTGATGTACGGTATCCCCGAGTTCCGCCTGCCTAAAAACATCGTCCAGGGCGAGGTGGACTACGTCGCCTCGCTGGGGGTGAAGATAGAGCTGAACTCGGTGGTAGGCAAGATAGTCACCGTTGACGAGCTGGTAAACGATGGCTACCACGCCGTCTTCCTGGGCACCGGGGCCGGGCTGCCCATGTTCCTGGGCATCCCCGGCGAGAACCTCAACGGCATCTATTCCGCCAACGAGTTCCTCACCCGGGTAAATCTAATGAAGGCCTACCGCTTCCCCGATTACGACACCCCGGTAAAGCTGGGCAAACGGGTGGCGGTGGTGGGGGGGGGTAACGTGGCCATGGACTCCGCCCGGTGCGCCCTGCGGCTGGGGGCCGACGAGGTCTCCATCGTCTACCGCCGCTCCGAGGCGGAACTGCCCGCCCGCCATGAAGAGGTGGAGAACGCCAAGGAAGAGGGCATCCGGTTCAAGATGCTGACCAACCCCAAGCGGTTCCTGGGCGACCAGCGGAACAACGTGACCGCCATGGAGTGCTACCAGATGGAGCTGGGCGAGCCCGACGCCGGCGGCCGCCGCCGCCCCGTGGTGAAGGAGGGCTCGGAGTTCAGCATTGACGTGGACGTGGTCATCGTGGCCCTGGGCACCACCCCCAACCCCCTCATCGCCTCCACCACGGATGGACTGGATACCACCCAGCGGGGCATGGTGGTGGCCAGCGAGACCACCGGCAAGACCAAGAAAGACCGGGTGTGGGCGGGGGGCGACATCGTCACCGGCTCGGCCACTGTCATCAGCGCCATGGGGGCCAGCAAAAAGGCCGTCGCCGATATCGACAAGTTCCTCAAGGGATAGTAGAAGGTAACCTTACCCCCTTTATCCCCCTCTCCTTATTTTGAAGGAGAGGGGGAAATTGTTTTTATAAGAGAGGTTTGCACCTCTCTTTGGTACTCTCCCATAGCGCGGGGTGTTTAAGAGGGGGGCTAACGCCCCCTCTTTTCTTATCTTCCCCTTCCCCTTGAGATAGGGGAAGGGGACACAGGGGATAGGGTCACCTTAAAAACGAAAATAGACAAGTTCCTCCCAAACCCCTTTACATCCGGCCCGCCGCCCGCTATGATAGGGGCACTCCTGAACCACTAAAAGAGGAGGGTAAAATGGCGGACGGCAGATTGGGCTACACAATGAAGCTATTCATCGCGGTGGTGGCCTGCGAGGGGGCAGGCCTTATCGGCTCCATCTTCACCACTCCGGCTATTCCCACCTGGTACGCCACCCTGGC
>JAZDIY010000113.1:0-4067 GCA_043804445.1 Chloroflexota bacterium
GTCGCCCGGTACCGGCAGCAGGGAATCCCAGTCCGGCCCGGTTTCCGCCGGGGTGGCGGTGGCGAAGGGTTCAGCGATGGGCTCGGCGCTGATTACCAGGGAGTCTGAGGAGTTATAGGTAAAGGCGAACATCCCGGCGCTGAAGACCAGGAGGATGGCGATTACTATGGTGAGCGGTAGTTTTCGTTTCATTTTGCTTGGCTCTTGTTTCTTTCGGGTTCTCCCGGGCCCTCCGAAAGCGGAGGGCCCCGGGGATACTGCTTTCAGGCTATCTCCTGACTTAACTTAGGTTTACCTCTGGAATACCTCGGCAAACAGCTGGGGGTCTTCGAAGCCGCCGGTCCAGCCGCCGCCGAAGATATTGGCGACGTAGAAGCCGCTGGCTACCTTGACGGTGAACAGGGTGGCCTGGCCCTTGATGAACAGGTTGGCCTCGGCGCTGCTCAGTGTCAGCAGGGCGAAGTCCTTGGCGTCGGCCACGTTGTCACCGTTGATGTCCACCAGGTTATCGTCGGAGTCGTAGACCTCGAGCTTCAGTACCAGCACCCGGTAGACCTCGGTCAGCTGATCGGCGTTGGCCATGGTCACGGTGGCGGTCAGGTCGCCGGCGTAGCCGGAGGCGGCGGTGTCGATGTCGAACAGGTTGCCGGCGCCGATGGTGCCCTTGAGGGCGCCCTGGGCGGTCCAGGTCAGTGGGTCGGCCACGTTCTCCGATACCGCGGCGAAGTCGGCCCCGCCGGAGGTGACGCTGATGGTGGAGGAGGCGTTGGTGAAGGTGAAGGCGAAGATGCCGCCGGTGATGGCCATGGTGAGCAGCAGGGCGCCCACCAGCAGGGGTATCTTGCTCCGGGTCTTGACCTTGTAGTTGGTTCCTATTGCCATTTTTTTCTCCTTTTTACTTACTGTTGTCTGGTTGGCTGGTATTGGGTTGGGTATACTCTAAAAGCCTCTGTCGCGGCAGGTACTCTCCTCCACCTTAAGAGTGCCCGCCTCTTTGTTCTCATCGGCTCATTACTTTCACCTCCGGGTAGACCTAATCGGCCACAAATGACTTGAAACGAAGCCTCAGGCTTTCTTTGAAGGCTTCGAACTCTTGCTTGGTTACGTAGTCGGGGGTGGCCTGGCCCCTCAGGCGGCCCCGGTAGCCGTTGTGGGAGAAGCTCGCCGGGATGGCGTCCTGGGCGGCGGCGGTAATTTCCTGGTGGTGCTCGTTGGCGCACAGCTTGTCCTGGATGATGCTCAGGTGGTGTCTGATGGTCTCTTCGGTCATGCCCAGGCCCTGGGTGAGCTGGGGCATGGTGTCACCGTTGGCGATGTGGCCCAGTATGGTGCTTTCCTTGGGGGAGAGGTGGGCCAGCAGCCGGTTCAGCTCCTCGCCCATACCCGCCAGGGCCTCGAACTCGCTCATCACCCGGGAGGCAATCCCCGGCCGGAAGATAGCGTTAATTATGGGCTTATGGCCGTTTACCACGTTCCGGATGGTGCTGACCAGCTCGTCCGGGTCAATGTCCTTGGTGACGCAGGCGGCGGCCCCGCTGCACATGGCCTGGAACAGCTTGTCTTCCTCGTCCTTGTCCATGACCAGAATCACCGCCACCGACGGGAAGTCCTGCCGGAGGCGGCGGGTGGCTTCCACCCCGCTGAGCTTGTCCTGGTCAATGTTCAGGATGGCCACGCGGGGTGGATTGGCCTCGATGGTGGCCATGGCCTCCTGGGTGCTGGTGGTTTCCCCGATGACTTCCATATCCTCTTCACCGGACAGGGTAAAATGGATGCCTTCCCGGAACAGTACCTGCCAGTCGGAAAGGAAAACGCTTATCTTCTCCACTTGCTCGTTCATGATTAACTTTTAACCCACTGATTAATTAGTACTGGTTACAAAGTACCATGTCCTCATAAAGACTAGTATAAGGTTGATAAAACGCTTATAAATATTTCATAAAATTTTCATTAAGATTTTGGGCCGGGGGGCGCCCGGAATGGTGGCGGGGCTATTTTTCGGGGGTGGTTTGGCTCAAAAAGCAGACGGGGAGGTGGCGGCAGGCGGTGGCCGGAGCGGTGCTGGGGGGGCTAAGGGTTGGATTGCCGGACGAACTTGTAGCCCATGCCGTGCTCGGTAACGATGATACGCGGTGATTCGGCATTATCGCCCAGTTTCTGCCTCAGGTGCTGGATGTGCACCCGGAGCATGTCGCGGGCGTCAACGTAGCCCTCTCCCCAGACCTTGGCCAGCAGGTTATCGTGGGTCAGCAGCCGGCCCTCGTTCCGGATAAGGTAGTAAAGCAGCTTGGTCTCGGTGGCGGTGAGCCTGACCGGCAGTTCGTTCACCCTGAGCTCGTTGCTGGCGAAGTCGATGTATATCTTGCCGCTGGTGAAGGGGCGCTCGGTGCTGCTGACCGAGGTGCCCTGGCTGCGGCGCAGCACCGCCTGCACCCGGGCCAGCAGTTCGATGTGGCTGAAGGGCTTGGTGACATAATCATCGGCCCCTGCCTCCAGCCCGCGGGCCACGTCGGTCTCGTCCCCCCGGACCGTGAGCATGATGACCGGTACCTGGGAGAAGGTACGCAACTCACGGAGCACCTGGAAGCCGTCGGTATCGGGCAGCTCCACGTCCAGGATGACCACGTCGGGGTGTTCCTGCTCCACCATCTCCAGTCCCCGGCCACCCTCGCTAGCCGAGACGACGTTGGCGTTACTCCAGCGCAGCTGGAAGCAGAGGGAAACGGTCTCGATAATCCCCGGGTCGTCCTCAATAACTAGGGCTTTCATCGTTCTGCTCTCTCTTTAGATTTAGCTACCGGGCGGCCCTGGTCTGCCGCCGGCGGTTGGCGGCTCCATAACGGCAGGGAGAAGGAGAAAATGCTGCCCTGGCCCGCTTCGCTCTCCACCCATATCCGGCCGCCGTGGAGTTCCACCAGCCGTTTGGCCAGGGCCAGCCCCAGGCCGGAGCCGGGGAGGTACGTCCGGTTCTGCTGAACGCGGTAATAGGGTTCAAACAACCGGGCCTGCTGCTCTTTGGGGATGCCGATGCCGTGGTCCTCCACGGCGATTACCAGCTCATCCTGGAGTTTCCTGGCCCTCAGGATGATTTGCCCACCCTCGGGGCTGAATTTGGAGGCGTTGGTCAGCAGGTTGAGCAGTACCTGTTCCAGGCGCTGGCCATCGGCCTGCACGATGGGTAGAGCGTCAGGCAGGTCCAGGACCAAACGCTGCTGCTTGTCCTGGATCATGGGGTTAATTTGCCACTCCATGCTCTCCAGCAGTGGTTTCAGGTCTACCGGCTGCAGCCTCAGCTGGGGCTTTTCCTCCTCGGTCTTGGCCATGCCCAGCAGCTCGGACAGCCTGGCCTCCAGGGTCTTGGCCCCGTGGATGATGTTTTGTATCAACCGCTGCTCGGAGCCCAGCTTATTCCCGGAAAGCTCCTCGGCCAAAAGGCCTCCGGAGGCCAGTATGGAGGTCAGCGGGGTCTTCAGCTCGTGGGTGATAACGTTGATGAAGTCCACCCACTTCTTCTCCTGCCTTTCCAGCTCGATGCTCTGGGTCCGTTCCCGGCTGTGGAGGACGGCGTTCTGGATGGCCCCGGCAATCTGGTCAGCCAGCTGCTCCAGTATCTCCTTGTCCCTCTCGCCGTAGGCATCGGGCTTGAGGCTGGACAGATTGAGGCTGCCGAAGACCTCTCCTTTGCTGAACAGCGGCACGTGGATGGACGAGCGCAGGCCCTCCTTGAATTTGGAATCGGCCAGGGGGAAGACCCCCTCCTGGGCCAGGTCGGCCTCGATGAGGGTCTGCCGGTGCCGGGCCACCCAGCCGGTGGCGGAGTTTTGCAGCGGCCAGGCGGTCTGGGCCTTGAGTCCGGTGGCGATGGTGGCCGCCACGGCAATGAAGCGGACCTGCTCCCCTTCGATGAAGCCGATGAAGAGGTGGGAAAAATCGACCAGTTCCCGCAGCTCCCGGCTGAAGGTGTCGAACACCTGGTTCAGGTCAATATCAGAGCTGATGACCCGGGCCAGGCGGCTGGTGGCGTTGAGCCGGTGGCTCTGCTCTATTATCTTCTTCTCGGTCAGCTT
>JAZDIY010000114.1:0-3262 GCA_043804445.1 Chloroflexota bacterium
GGCTTCAATATCTTCGCGATTATCCGCATTTTCACAGCCTACAGTGCCAATACCATGGCACTTTTAAGTAGAAAGTAGAATTATTTCGTAAAGCTAAAATGTGAGACTAAATTCAATGCAAAAAGTTCTGTCTTTTGTACAATCCGCTCTACCGGGCTGGATTTGAATCGTAGCGGCTCTAAGACCTATCGGCAACAGTGGCCAGAATCTGCCCCAAACAGTTCGTCATTTTATGAAGTGAAAGGGCTCAAATTAGAGGCTAAAAATAGCTAACAAAAAGCTAACGGAAGAAACGAAATACCCTATGGTTGATTAATATATCACGCTCAAAACCGTTTTTTAAGATTTGCACATTAGTTCTAATTTGAGCGCAACACCTCATCATGATATACTGGCATACAGATTCCTAAACCGTGTGCCCGGGTTCGAGTCCCGGCAGGGGTACCACTAATCACTGTCTGGACAGCTTGCGGCTACTGTGTTAATATAGGAGTGGTAATGTTATCTTTACCGCTTCGCCCGGTCTGATTTCAGGAACCGCTTGATGCTGACTCCAGGAGGGCAAAAGCGCGGTAAGGGACCGGACGGAAAGGATAGCGGAGGCGATGGCCGATACAAACGAGATAAAGCTGACTATCAACGGCAAGGACCTAACCGCCCGTCCCGGGCAGACCATCCTGGAGGTGGCCCGGGATAAAGGCATTGATATCCCCACCCTGTGCTACCTGGAGGGACTGCTCCTGCTGGGGGCCTGCCGTATCTGCGTGGTGGAGGTGGAGGGCTCCCGCACCCTGGTGGGCTCCTGCTATACCCCCGTCACCCCGGGCATGGTGGTCCAGACACACTCCCCCAAGGTCTTGCAGGCCCGTAAGGTGCTCATGGAGCTGCTGCTGGCCAGCCACTGCGGCAGCTGCTACATGTGCCAGAAGGCCAATATCTGCGAGTTCCGCAAGATGGCCGCCGAGATGGAGCTGGGCCTCCCCCGCTTTACCCCGCGCAAGCGCTACTATCCCATCGAGGAGTTCAGCCCGAACCTGGCCTTCGACCGCACCAAGTGTATCCTCTGCCGCCGTTGCGTGCGGGCCTGCCGGGATAAAGCGGGCAAGAGCCGGCTGGGGGTGGCCTACCGTGGCTTTGATACCAAGATTATCTACGGGGCTGACCAGCCGATAGACGCCGGGGTGTGCCAGGACTGCGATGCCTGCGTGGCGGTCTGCCCCACCGGCTCCCTGTACCGGCCCTACGCGGTGGGGCAGAAAAAGGAGGGCGAGCCCATGGTCATCCGTGGGTAAGGCCCGGTTAGGTGAGGTAGAGAGAACGATGAGCCAGGCACCGGAGAAGGTCAACACCGGGGGGCGGGGGCCGGACGAGCTGATAGTGATGCTCAAGGAGGCCCAGCAGAAAGAGGGCTACCTGTCCCGCGAGACCATCACCGGGCTGGCCGAGGCCCTGGGGCTGCCGCCGAGCCAGGTCTACGGCGTGGCCAGCTTCTACTCCTTCCTGGTCATCAGACCGCTGGGGCGGCACGTCATCCGGGTCTGCCAGAGCCTCCCCTGCTACCTGAAGAACTCGGTGGGCATCCTGGAGGCCATCAACCGGGCTATCGGCCTGCGGCCGGGGGAGACCACCGCCGACGGCCGGTTCTCCCTGGAGCTGACCAACTGCATCGGCCTCTGCGACCAGGCCCCGGCCATGATGATTAATGACGACGTTCACGGCGACCTGACCCCGGAGAAGATTGCCCGGATTCTGGAGAACTATCAGTAGCGTCTAAGGAGAGATAGCCGTGCCGCAGCAACGGGTGGTGCTTAAGCACTGCGGGGTGATTGACCCCGACGACATCGCCAGCTACCTGGCGCAGGACGGTTTCCAGGCCCTCCAGAAGGCCCTTCAAATGCCCCCCGAGGGGATTATCGAGGAGATAAAGGCCTCCGGGCTGCGGGGGCGGGGCGGGGCCGGCTTCCCCACCGGCCTGAAGTGGGAGATGACCCGGAAGACCCCCGCCGACGAGAGGTACATCCTCGGCAACGCCGACGAGGGCGAGGTGGGCACCTTCAAGGACCGCTACATCCTGGAGAACGACCCCTTCAGCCTGGTGGAGGCCATGGCCATCGCCGGGCGGGCCATCGGGGCCAAAAAGGGCTACATCTACCTCCGGGGAGAGTACCACCGCCTGCTGGGGCGGCTGCGGGGGGCCATCCGGCAGGCCCGGGAAAAGGGCTTCCTGGCCCACATTGACCTTGAGGTACGCGAGGGGGCGGGGGCCTACGTCTGCGGCGAGGAGTCGGCCCTGATGAACTCCATCGAGGGGCAGCGGGGCGAGGTTCGCTACCGGCCCCCCTTCCCGCCGTCCAGCGGCCTGTGGGCCAGGCCCACCGTCATCAACAACATCGAGACCCTGATGAACGTGCCCCGGATAATCCTGGGCGGGGCCGCCTGGTTCAGCCAGATGGGCACCGAGCGGAGCAAGGGCACCAAGGTCTTCTCGGTGGCCGGGGATGTCAAGCACCCCGGTGTTTACGAGATGGTCATGGGCAGCCCCTTAAGGGAGCTGGTGGAGGGGCTGGCCGGGGCGGAGGCGGTCAAGATGATGCAGATTGGCGGGGCCACCGGCCGGATTATCCCCTACGACCAGATAGACGCCCCCCTGGCCTTCGAGAGCCTGCTCGGGGCGGGGGCGGTCACGGTATATCACCAGGACCGGGACGTGGTGGAAATCATCTTCCGTACCATGGCGTTCCTGGCGGAGGAGAGCTGCGGCAAGTGCACCCCCTGCCGGGAGGGGACGGAGGTGATGCTGGGCATCCTGAGGAAGTTCCTGCACGGCGAGGCGGCGGCGACGGACATCGGGCTGCTGGAGGAGCTGGCCGACACCATGATACTGACCTCCCTCTGCGGCCTGGGGCAGGCGGCCCCCAACCCGGTGCTGGACAGCCTCAAGTATTTCCGGGAGGCCTATCAGGGCGGTATCAAAGCTAAGAACGGGGTGGCGACATGTTGACCATTACGGAGCAGAAATCTTTTGACGAAATCCTGGCCTCCACCAAGGCCTGCCGGGGGATATATATCATCGGCTGTGGTTCCTGCACCACCATGCTGCACACCGGCGGCAAGACCGAGGTGCTGGAGATGAAAAGGAAGCTCCAGGAGGCCGGCAAGAAAGTGACCGGCTGGATGGTGATTCCCACCGCCTGCGATGCCCTGGCCGAAGACGCCATCAAGGCCAGCGCCAAGCAGATTGGTGCGGCGGACTGCATCCTGT
>JAZDIY010000115.1:0-7248 GCA_043804445.1 Chloroflexota bacterium
CAGACAGACGAGAATAAAAATAAGCCCGGTGTCGTTGCTGAGGAAGGTTAGCAACACCAGTCCTAGAGTGGTCAGTGCCATCCCGACGGAAGACACGATACGCGGCTCAATCCTATCCGAGAGACTGCCGGCCACCGGGGAGCAAATAACCTGCATTACCGGCTGGGCTATTAACACCAGGCCGGCGTGTTCCGGAGCAAAGCCCTTCACGTACTGCAAATAGAGGCTCAGGAGGAAGCCGACGGCGAAGGTGGCGCTGTAGTTAATCAGGGCGGCCAGGTTGGAGAAGGCGAAGGCGATGTTATCGGTAAAAAGCCGGATGTTCAGCACCGGGCTGCTTACCCGGCCCTCCCATTTAATGAAGACGAATATGCCCAGGGCGCCGGCCAGGACGAGCCATATTCCGAGCGAGACGGGTAGCAGGGTGAGGCCGTACATCATGACCGATAGGGACAGGCCGAAAACCAGCGAGCCGGTAAGGTCGAAGCTCTCACCCCTGGCCTCGGCCCATTCCCCCTTCAGCTTCCAGAAGATTAGGGCGATGGTGAGGAAGGCCAGGGGTACGTTGACAAAAAAGATGCTTCTCCAGCCCAGGTGCTGGGTGAGCAGACCGCCGATAAACGGCCCCAGGGAAAGCCCCAGGTAAGTGGCGGTAACGTTGATGCCCAGCACTTTGCCCCTCTCCGACGCCGGGAATACGGAGATGAGTATGGCCACGCCGGTACCGAAGATAAGGGCCGACCCGATGCCCTGCAGCACCCGGAAGGCGATGAGGGCGATACCGGAACCGGACAGGCCGGCCAGCAGCGAGGCGGCGGCATAAATAATCATGCCGATGGTATAGACCTTTTTGCGGCCCCAGATGTCGCCCAGCCGGCCGAAGGGGAGCAGGAAGGCGGCGGCCGCCAGATTGTACGAGGTGGCTACCCAGCTCAGCAGCACCACGTTCATGCTGAATTCCCGGCCGATGGGGGGCAGGGCGATGTTGATGGCCGAAACCATAAAGGGGGTAAAGAAAGAGCCTATGGTGGCGATGAGCAGTACCGTATTCTTGCTGGTGGTGCTGTCTGCCGGCTTAGCCATGTTGTGTTGTACCTTTCATCATCGGTGACTAGAGCTGGGCCATCTCGTCGGGGGGCAGCTTCCAGCCGGCGGCGGCCACGTTGGCCGACACCTGCTCGGTATTCATGGCCCCGGCGATGACCGAGCCCAGCCAGGGGTGGGCCAGCAGCCAGGCGATGGCCAGTTCGCCGACGCTGTGGCCGTGCTCTCTGGCGAAGGCCTCCAGGGCGGCCAGCTTATCAAAGTTGGTCTCGGTCAGCACGTCGCGGTAGATTGATGGCGGGTTGGCCAGGTGCGAGCTCGAGGGTACCTTCTCCCCGCGGCGGTACTTGCCGGTGAGGAAGCCGCTGGCCAGCGGCCCCCACGGGACGACGCCGACGCCATAGTGCTGGCAGCAGGGGGCCAGCTCGCTCTCGATGCGGCGGTCAAGCAGGTTGTACCGTGACTGTACCGCCACGAAGGGAGACAGTCGGTTGGCCCGGGAGGTCCAGATGGCCTCGCCCAGCTGCCAGGCGGCGAAGTTGGAGCCGCCGATATAGCGTACCTTCCCGGCCCGCACCAGGTCGTCCAGGGCACGCAGGGTTTCCTCGATGGGGGTCTCCGGGTCAGGGAAGTGAAAGTAGTAGAGGTCAATGTAATCGGTGTTAAGACGGCGCAGGCTGGCCTCCACCGCTTTGATAACGTAACGGCGTGACCCGCCCTGCTCCCCGGGGCCCACGCTGACAGGGTGGCCGAACTTGGTGGCGATGACCACCCGGGGGCGCTGGCCACAGATGGCCTTGCCCACCACCTCCTCGGAACGCCCCTGGGAATACATGTCGGCGGTGTCAATGAAATTGATGCCCATCTCCAGGGCGTGGTTGATGATGTTGATGGATGTCGCCTCATCGGCCCGGCTACCGAAGCTGTTGCTGCCCAGCCCGACCTGGGAAACCTTGAGACCTGACCTCCCCAGCCTGCGGTACTCCATGAGTTAGCTCCTTCTTTAACCTGCTTTGCTGAAATACTGGCCGTTACCGTGATTATATGAAAGTCTGCGGTATAATACAAAAACGGGCACGAGCGGCTTTCGGGAGGTCTCGCCGGCTGGGCTTGCCTCATGGCTGTTTCTATGTCACAATATTAATGACGCTGGACCACGTCCAGCCTTGTTATTGGGGGATAAGAAGGGCACCATGGAACTGGAGTACAAAGCTGAGGTGGTTGATAAAGAGGGCCAGCACCTGGGCACGGTTGACCACCTGGTCCGGGATACCTGGACCGGGGAGCTCAGCAAGTTTGTGGTGGGCCAGCCTGCCCCGCACAATGACCTCTTCCTGTCCGTTGATGATGTGCTGGCAGCGACCAAAGACAGGGTTACCCTGAAGCTATCGGCTGCCGAAATAAGCCAGCGGTAGTACCTGCGGGCCATCGGGTTGCCGCCTAGGTCTGATGGAGCGGGAGACGAGGCTCGAACTCGCGACCCTCTGCTTGGGAAGCAGATGCTCTACCACTGAGCTACTCCCGCGGCGGCACCATATATTATGCTCTGGGGCCGGGTTTGGTGTCAAGGCCGGTGCCGGTGTGAACATTCCCTGAAAAACGGAGTGGTGGCGTGCTGGAAGATTGCCTGTCGGCAACGGCGGTTACCGATAATCTGAAGACCCGGTTCATCGGGCGGCCGCTGGTGTACTACCCGGCGCTGGCGACCACCATGGCGGAGGCCGGGCAGGCGGCCCGTCAGGGGGCGGTGGAGGGCACCGTCATTCTGGCCGATGAGCAGACGGAGGGAAGAGGGCGGCTGGGGCGCCGCTGGCTGTCGCCGCGGGGCAACGTGGCCTTCTCCGTGGTTCTCCGCCCCGGCCGGGCGGAGCTGCCCTCCCTCATCATGCTGGCGGCCCTGGCGGTGGTGCGGAGCCTCAGGGCGGTGACCGGTCTGGACGGTCAGGTCAAGTGGCCCAACGATGTGCTCATCAACGGCAGGAAGGTGTGCGGTATCCTCACCGAGAGCGCCCTGAAAGAGGCCACCGTGGACTACGCCATTATCGGCATCGGGCTGAACGTTAACCTCCCGGCGGCTGATTTAGCCGGCATTACCCCGGCGGCCACCAGCTTGGCCGTGGAACTGGGACGGGCGGTACCACGCCGGGACTTAATCTGCCGGCTGCTGCTGGAAATGGAGCAGCTGTATTTAAGTCTCCGGGGTGGCGGCTCGCTTTACCAGGAATGGCGGGACAATCTGGTGACGCTGGGCAAGCCGGTCCGGGTGACCGTGGGCCGTGTGGTGTACGAAGGGGTGGCGGAAGATGTGGCCCGGGACGGCCGCCTGCGCCTGCGCCAGCCGGACGGCCGTATGGTTGACATAACCGCCGGAGACGTTACCCTGCGGGAATAATCGGGAAAGATTTTACCAAAAAGGGCCACGGCCCGACGCTCTTTCCGCAGGCCGTGGCCCTGGTTTTATTTCAGGTCTTTAGCTGTTAGCTATTTGCTTGGCCTTTCCAGCCTTTTCATGAAGACGCTGATGAGGTCAAGGGGTATGGGGAAGATGAGGGTGCTGTTCTTCTCCGAGGCAATCTCGGTCAGCGTCTGCAGATAGCGGAGCTGCAGGGTGGCGGGCTCTTTGGCGATGATGGCCCCGGCCTGGGCCAGCCGCTCCGAGGCCTGGAACTCGCCCTCGGCGTGGATAATCTTGGCCCGCCGTTCCCGCTCGGCCTCCGCCTGGGCCGCCATGGAGCGCCTCATGGACTCCGGCAGCTCCACATCCTTAATCTCCACCGTGCTTACCTTGACCCCCCACGGGTCGGTGTGCTCGTCGATAATCTTCTGCAGCGTCTGGTTGAGCTTCTCCCGGGAGGCCAGCAGTTCGTCAAGCTCGGACTGCCCCAGCACGTTGCGCAGGGTGGTCTGTGATATCTGCGAGGTGGCCCGGATAAAGTCCAGCACCTTCACCACCGAGGCCTCGGGGTCAACCACCCGGAAGTAGACCACGGCGTTCACCCGGACGGTGACGTTGTCCTTGGTGATGACATCCTGCGGCGGGACGTCCATGGTAATCACCCTGAGGTCTACTTTGACCATCCGGTCAACAAAGGGGATGATGAAGAACAGCCCCGGCCCCTTGCCGCCGATAAGTCTCCCCAGGCGGAAGATAACCCCGCGCTCGTACTCGGTGACAATCTTGACGGCCATGGGCAGTAAGACCAGCACCACCAGAACAATGATACCGATGACAATTGGGTTCATTCGTTTACCTCCTTTAGCCTTTCTTGGTTACCCGTAGTTTCAAACCATCGACCCTGGTTATGATCACCTCCTCCCCGGGCTCTATCCGGCCCGCCTCCGATACGGCTGTCCAGAGTTCACCCTTGAAAAGAACGGTCCCCACCGGGGCCAGGGCCACCCGGACGGTGGCCGTTTTGCCGGCCAGTTCTTCCCGCCCGGTAGAGGGCCGACGCCGGTGGGCCTGCACCACCCGGCTGATGACGAAGACGAAGATAAGGACGATGATAATGGTGACGAACGCAATAAGCCAGGGACTTACTTGAAACAATGGCGACCTCCCTTTAAATAGAATCAGGGAGCCGATAATCAGTGACGTGGCGCCCCCTGCCGTCAGCAGGCCGAAGCTGGCGGTGAATGCCTCGGCGATGAACAGGCCGAAGGCCAGCACGATGAGCAGCACCCCCGCCAGGTTGACCGGCAGCATCCCTAGGGCGTAGAAGGCCAGCAGTCCGCTGATGGCCCCGATGACGCCGGGGAAAATCAGCCCCGGGTTAAAGACCTCCACCAGGATACCGAGCGAGGCCAGGCTCAGCAGCAGGTAGGCGATGTTGGGGTCGGCGATGGCGTAGAGGATGCTCTCGATGCCGTTCATCTTGACATAATCAAGGGTGGCGCCGCTGGTGTTGAGGGTGATGACCTGCCCGTCCAGCATGGTTACCGGCCTGCCGTCAAGCTGCTGCACCAGGGCGTTGATGTCCGGGGCGACCAGGTCAATGACATTGAGATGGAGGGCCTCCTGCTCGGTGATGGAGACGCTTTTCTTCACGGCGTCCTCGGCCCAGTCGGCGTTGCGCCCGTGGGCCTCCGCCAGGCTTCTGATGTAGGCCACGGCATCATTGAGTATCTTCTGCTGCATCTCGTCGGAGACCTGGGTCTCGCCGCTGGTGCCGATGGAGACCGGGTGGGCGGCCCCGATGGCGGTGCCGGGGGCCATCGCCGCCACGTGGGCGGCCATGGTGATGAACACCCCGGCCGAAGCGGCCCGCGCCCCGGCCGGTGAGACGTAGACCACCACCGGCACCCGGGAGTTGCTGATGGTCTGCACGATGTCGCGCATGGCGGTGTCCAGGCCGCCCGGGGTGTCCAGCTGGATAATCACCGCCACGGCCTGGTCCCTCTCAGCCTGGTCGAGGCTGCGCTGGAGGTAGTCAACCGGCACCGGGTTGATGGTACCCTTGACCTGAAGCACCATAATCCCGGGGTCGGCGGCCTGGGCAGCGGCCGCGTTCCAGAAAGCGGCCAGCCAGACGGCCAGCAGTATCAGGCGGCTCAGTCTTAACAATCTTTTTTCCCTTCCGGGTTTGTGGTGCAGTATACTACATTTTACCGGTACCGCGCTATCTATCATCTTACAATGGTGGTTGACTTATTACAATGACCGGCCCGGTGCGGTTGAACCGCCTGACAAAGTGGTGTTAAAATTGGGCGACTTGGTCAAACAGGGGTGGGTATGAAAATTCAACGGTGTAAAGGAACCCGGGACCTGTCCCCGGAGGAGATGAGGCGGTTCCGTATTATCGAAGCGACCTTCCGGGACCGCTGCCTCCGGTGGGGCTACCAGGAGGTGAGGACACCGACCCTGGAGTACCTGCACCTCTTCACCGCCACCGGCACGCTGACACCGGGCCGGCTGAACCGGGTCTATTCTTTTCTGGACTGGGACGGCTGGAGCGGGGAGAGGGTGGTGCTGCGGCCCGATGGCACCATCCCGGTGGCCCGGCTGTATATCGATAGCCTGGCCCGGCAAGGCACGGCCAAGCTCTTTTACGTTTCCAACCTGTTTATCTTTGAGGAAACGGGGCAGGAGCCCCGGGAGCGGTGGCAGGGTGGTGTGGAGCTCATCGGAGTTGGTTCCCCGCTGGCCGACGCCGGCCTGGTCACCCTTACCCTGGAGGTGCTGGAGCAGCTGAAGATTAGCGGGGTTGAGGTGAGGCTGTCCCACGCCGGCCTGATACGTGAGCTGCTTAGCCAGCTCGGCCTGAGTGCCGGGGAACAGGCCCGGCTCTTTGATCAGATTCTGGACGGGGATGCCGAGGCTTTGGCCCGGCTGCCGGCGGCAAGACCCGAGGTCAGGAAGGCCCTGTCCCTGCTGGTGGAGCTGAAAGGAAAATCCTCCGGCTTCGTCAAGAACCTGAAGGCCCTATTCTGCCAGAGCCTGGCTGCCCTGGAGCCGCACCTGGATAACTTTATCGCCGTGGTGGAGCTGCTGGAGACGCTGCGGTGCCCCTACCAGATTGAGCTGGCCTCCGGGAGGGGTTTTGAATACTACACCGGGATGATGTTCCAGGTAGTGCGGGACGGGATGGTGCTGGGCGGCGGCGGCCGGTACGACAACCTCATCCCCCTGATGGGGGGAGAGGCTACCCCGGCCTCCGGTTTTGCCCTCTACTTTGACCATATCATGAACCTCCTCCCGCCGGAGATGCTGGCCGGGCGGCCGGGGGCCAGGGTGCTGATTAAGGCCGGGGCCGGCCAGCCGGAAACGGTGGCCCCTGTCCTGAGGCTGGCCCGCCGCCTGCGCGATGCCGGTTACATCGTCGAGCTGGACCCCGGCGGTTACCAGCCGGCCGGCCGGCGCTGGCAGCTGGAGTGGCGCCGGCAGCCGCCTGCCTGGCTGGTAACCGATGTGGCTAAAGGGCAGAGCGTGGAGCGGCCGACGGCAGACGGGGTGCTGGCCTGGCTGGAGGGAAAAGGTGCCGATAAAGATAGCCCTGCCTAAGGGGCGCCTGCTGGCCAGGACCAGCCACCTGCTGGAGACGGCGGGCTGGGGCTTAAATGACTACAGCGCCCGGGCCCGCCTTTACCGCCTGACCTCGGCCCGGTTCCCCGGTCTGGCCGTCAAGATGTTCCACGAGAAGGACATCCCCATCCAGGTGGCGGTAGGCAATTACGACCTGGGTATCTGCAGCCTGGACTGGGTGG
>JAZDIY010000116.1:0-3125 GCA_043804445.1 Chloroflexota bacterium
AGAACCTGAAGGCGGTGGCGGTGCGGGGGCGCCAGCCGCCGCCGGTAGCCTCCCCGGAGCGGGTGAAGGCCCTGCGGCAGTGGGTGCTGGACAACATGGCTAACAAGAAGCTCTTGGCCAGCTTCCACGACTACGGCACCGGGGCGGCCATGGCCGGCTTCGAGAAGTCCGGCAACCTGCCGGTGCGCAACTTCCGTGACGGGCTGTTTCCCCAGGTCACCCAGACCGATGCCCGGACGCTGCGGGACACCATGGGGGTGGGCATGGACGGTTGTTTTGCCTGCCCGGTGCGCTGCAAGAAGCGGGTCAGCTCCCCGGAGCCGTACCCGGTGGACGCGGCCTACGGCGGCCCGGAGTACGAGACCCTGGCGGTGCTGGGGGCCAACTGCGGTGTTGATAACCTGAAGGCCATCGCCCGGGGCAACCAGCTCTGCGGGGCCAACGGGCTGGACACCATCTCCACCGGCAGCGTCATCGCCTGGGCCATGGAGTGCTTCGAGCGGGGGCTGCTCACCACCCGGGACACCGGCGGTCTGAAGCTGGAGTTTGGCAACGGGGAGTCCATGCTGGCCCTGATTGAGCTCATCGCCCGGCGGGAGGGCATCGGCGACCGGCTGGCCGAGGGGACGGCCCGCGCCGCCCGGCAGCTGGGGCCGGAGGCCCTGGCCCTGACCGTCCAGGTCAAGGGGCTGGATGCCGGCATGCACGATCCGCGCTTCAAGCCGGGGCTGGGGCTGGGCTACATGGTCAACCCCCACGGTGCCGACCACTGTTGCAACCTGCATGACACCGATTACGTCATCGAGGGGCAGGTGGCGGAGCTCAAGCCGCTGGGCATCCTGGAACCGCTGCCCCGTGAGGACATCGGCCCGGCCAAGGTGGCCCTGTTCAAGGCCATCCAGGCCAAGTACGCCGTGCTGGACTGCCTGGTGGTCTGCCGCTTCCTCTCCTACAGCTTCCAGCAGATTGCCGAAATCATCGGGGCGGTGACCGGCTGGGACACCAGCCCCGCCGAGCAGCAGCGGGTGGCCGAGCGGGTGCTGACGGTGGCCCGGCTGTTCAACCTGAGGGAGGGCTTCACCGCGGCGGATGACGAGCTGCCGCCGCGCTTCTACCAGCCCAAGACCGACGGGGCCCTGGCCGATAAGGCCCTTGACCCGGAGAAAATGAGGCAGGCCCGGCGTTACTACTACACCCTGATGGGCTGGGACGCCGATACCGGCGTGCCCACCCCGGAGAAGCGGGCCGAGCTGGGCCTGGGGTGAGGAGGGTGGCTTGACCCTGGAGAAGAAGGTCGCCGAGGAGTTTCTGACGGTGGGCCGGGAGGCCGCCCGGCAGGCCGGGGCCTGGCTGATGGAGAGCCTGGACCGGGCCACCGGGATACGCTACAAGGGGAGCGGATACCGCAACCCCTACTCCCATGCCGACGAGCGGGCCGAGGCCATCATCACCGGTGTCATTAGCGGGGCTTTCCCGGGGCACGGCTTCATCACCGAGGAAAGGGGGCAGCGGGGCCTCCCGGCGGACTACACCTGGGTCATCGACCCCCTGGACGGCACGGTCAACTTCCTGCACGGCTACCGGCACTTTGGCGTCTCCATTGCCCTGCTGCACCGGGACAGCGTGGCCGTCGGCCTGGTGTACGCCCCGGTCTCCGGCGAGATGTTCACCGCGGTCAGGGACGGCGGGGCCTACCTCAACGGGGAAAAGATACTGGTCTCCCGGACGGACCGGCTGGACCAGAGCCTGCTGGCGGTGGGCTTCCCCTATGACCGCCAGTCGGCGGCCTTTGAGCGGAGCGTGCGGTATTTTTTGTGCCTGCTGCGGGACAGCCAGGCCATGCGGCGCCACGGTTCCACTGCCCTGGCCCTGGCCGACGTGGCCTGCGGGCGGTTTGACGGCTTCGGGGTGGCCGGTAACGAGCTCTGGGACTACGCGGCGGGTACCCTGCTCGTCACCGAGGCGGGTGGTACGGTTACCGATTTCCAGGGGGGGCCGTTCCGGCTGGACCGCCCGGAGAGCGGGGTGCTGGCCAGTAACGGCCGGATTCACCCGGCGATAGTGGCGCGTTTCAGCGGGGCGGTCTAGTCCGGTGGGATAAAGGCCATCTTAAGCGGGTCTTTAGAGCAGGAAGACCAGCAGTTCCTTGAGGTTCCAGCCGATTACCAGCGCCAGCACCGCAATCGCCGGCCGCAGCCATTTCCCGGGGATAAAGCCGGCCATGAGCAGGGGCGTGGCCACCTTGACCGCCAGCAGCTCCGGTGGGGTGGTGAGCAGGGCCCGCATCAGCGGGTTTATCTCGGAGAGGCCGATGGAGACCCCGAGCACGGTCAGCAGCAGGTCAATCTGGTGCAGGCAGACGAAGGTGAGCTTTTCCGCCAGCCCTTGGGTGAAAAAGCTGGCCCGGCTCGCCGTGGCGCCGGTCTGCCTTTGATAGTGTGGCCACTCCGTTAGCCTTGAAACCACGCTCCTGCCTCCTCGACTCTGGCGGTACCACCGCTTTGGTACTTTTCAGCATACCGTGGCGGAGGCAAACAGGGTATAAACATCGGGGGTGGCGGCGTAAACAAATGATAAAGGTTGCCGCGGGGGCAGGTTGACAATGACCGGGGCCGATGCTACTATCGGCGTAGTCGTACCGCACCGGAGAAGCCTCCCCGTAGAGAGTCATACCGATGAGCACCTGGTTGGCCGATTACCAGCGGAAGCTGACCACGCCGGCAGCGGCGGTGGCGGGCATCAGGGACGGCAGCACCGTCGTGCACGGCCTGGGCGTCGCCGAGCCGCCGGCCTTGCTGGGGGCGATTGCCGACCGGGTCCGGGCGGATGACCTGCGGGACATCAACGTCTACTCGCTGCTGCCCCTGGAGCACGCCGCCCGTACCGTGCTCTCGCCGGACCTGGCCGACCGGATTCACGCCTATTCCTGGTTCGTCAGCGGCTCGGACCGGGCCCTGGTGCGGGCCGGGATAAACCAATTCGTGCCCAATTACTTCCACCAGATTCCCCGCCTGTGTCGGGAGTTCATGCGGATAGACGTTACCGTGACCACCGTTTCCCCCATGGACCGGGCCGGCTACTTCAGCTTCGGCACGTCCAACGATTTCATCACCACCGCCGCCCGG
>JAZDIY010000117.1:0-2880 GCA_043804445.1 Chloroflexota bacterium
CGATGTCGTCACCAATCTCCTCGGAGCGGGCGGAGATGGTCAGTTTGCCCGGCGTTAGCTCTTTACCACCGGCTATTACCAGGCGGACGATACCGCTGCCGTCACGGGCGAAGATAGAGGCGGTCTTGGCCGCTCTTAAATATTCGGCCACGCTGACTACGGCCCGCGTCTGATAGCTCTGGGGAATGAGCTGGGAGTAGTTGGGAAAGGTCCCCTGGACCAGCTGGGATACCAGCTCGATATTCTTTAGCCGGAAGATAGCCTGCCCCTTGCCGGGGTTGACCGCTATCTCGATGGCCTCTTCCTGGTCTGCCGCCAGGCGGTTCAGCTCCGCCATGGTCCGCGCCGGGATGATGACCTCGGCCTCCCCGCTGACCGGGCGGGCCAGAGGCAGCTTGTATACCGCCAGCCGGAAGCCATCGGCGGCGGCCAGTGTCAGCAGATCACCGCTGAACTTGGCGTCGACCCCGGTGAGCACCGGGCGGGACTCCTCCACGGCGGCGGCGAAAACGACATGGCTAATCCCCTGGCGCAGTGCCTCCGCCTCGATTTGGGTGTTGATGCCTTCGTCGACGGTGGGTATGGGCGGGAAGTCCTTGGCGTCAACGCCGCTGATGCGGGCCTCAAAGCGGGCGCACTTCAGCCCCAGTGTTCTGGTGGCGGCGTCCAGGTTGATATCAATCTTATCGCTGGGCAGGGAACTGACGAATTCGGTGAGCAGCCGGGCCGGTACGGTAATGGCCCCCTCACCCTCCACCTTGGCCCCAATCCAGCAGCTGATGGCCATCTCCAGGTTGGTGGCCACCAGCTTGAGGCGGGACTGGTCGGTGGCCAGCAGGACGTTATTGGTGATGGGCAGGGTGGTCCGGGTGGCGACGGCCCGTCCCACCACGTTCAGCCCCCGGTTAAGGTTCTCCTGCAAACATGACAGCTTCATGATACACCCCCCAACGAATGTTACCGGTAGTGGTGTAGTATACAACAAAGAGCGGGACTACTCAAGGGCTATCAGTCCGCTTTTACCGCCGCTTTTCCTGACCAGCCGGATATTCTCTATTTTCATACCCCGGTCTATGGCCTTGCACATGTCGTAGACGGTCAGCGCCGCCACGGCGGTGGCCGTCAGGGCCTCCATCTCCACCCCGGTCTTGCCGGTGCTGCTGACCGTAGCGGTAATCTCCACGGCGCAGTTGGCTTCATCCAGGCTCAGCTCCACGGCTACGTTGTCCAGGAGGAGGGGGTGACAGAGGGGAATCAGGTTGTGGGTCTGCTTGGCGGCCATGATACCGGCCAGCTGGGCTACCGCCAGCACGTTGCCCTTGGGCAGGGGGCCCTCTTTCAGCCTGGCCATGGTGGTGGCCTTGAGGCTGACCCGGCCCCTGGCCACCGCCTGCCGGGCGGTGGCGGCTTTGGCCCCGATGTCCACCATGCGGGGCCGCCCCTGGGCGTCGACATGGGTCAGTTCGTCCACCGGGGTCAGCCCCCCACCTGCGAGAATGGCCGTCTGGGGATCTGTCCGGTTGCCAGGTGGTGCTGCAACGGCTTGGCGGCCACGGCCTGCTCAATCAGCTGTTTCAGCTCGGCAAAGGTAATGCCGCTGCGTAACGGCTGTTTCAGGTCTATCTCGTCATCGGCCAGCAGGCAGAGGCGCAGCTTGCCGTCGGCGGTGAGCCGGAGGCGGTTGCACTGGAAGCAGAAGTGCTCGCTGACCGGGGTGATAAAACCGATGGTGCCGGTGGCCCCGGGGAGGCGGTAGTACCGGGCGGGGCCGTTGCCGGTACCGGGGTGGCACGGCTCCAGGGGCCCCAGGGGCCCCAGGCGTTTTTTCATCTCGCTGACCGGGATGAAACCAGTGCTGGCCAGGCTTTCGCCGCCGACGGGCATGAACTCGATGAAGCGCACGTGCCAGCCGTCGGTGATGGTCTTGCCGGCGAATTCGATAATCTCGTCGTCGTTGATGCCGGCTACCACCACCATGTTCAGTTTCACCGGTTCCAGCCCGGCGGCGTGGGCGGCCTTGATACCGGCCAGTACCTCGGGCAGGTGGTCGCCCCGGCTGATGAAGCTGAACCGCTCCGGTTGCAGGGTGTCCAGGCTGACATTCACCCGCCGCAGGCCGGCGGCCTTTAGCTCGGCGGCGTAACGCCCCAGCATCACGCCGTTGGTGGTCATGGCGATGTCGTCGATAGTCTTGATGCCGGCAATCATCCTGACCAGGTCGGGCAGCCCCAGCCGGACCAGGGGCTCGCCGCCGGTGAGCCGGACCTTGTTGATGCCCAGCTCGGCGGCCGCCCGCACGATGGTACGGATTTCCTCGTAGGTCAGCACGTCCTGATGGTCCATCAGGGGCACCCCCTCGGGGGGCATGCAGTACCGGCAGCGCAGGTTGCAGCGGTCCGTCACCGAGATACGGAGGTAGTTGATGGGGCGTTGGAACGAGTCAGAGAGTCCGGTCATCAGTCGTCTTTATGTCCTCTCTTTCATTCTACCCGCTGCCAGTGTGATTGGCAAGCCGCCGCTCCAGCACGGCGCGGGCCTGCCGGGCCGCCTGCCCGCGGTGGCTGACCTGGTTCTTGACCTCCGGGGGCAGTTCCGCCATGGTCCTGTCCAGCCGGGGGAGGTAGAATACCGGGTCATAGCCGAAGCCCCGGTCGCCGCGGGGGGTAAAGGTGATGTAGCCGGGGCACTCGCCGGAGCAGAGCTCTACCAGCCCGCCGGGGGAGGCGATGGCGATGACACAGCGGAAGCGGGCGGTGCGCTTTTCCCGGGGAACGTCCTTGATCTGGGCCAGTAAGTAGTCAATGCGGTCCTGGTCGGTGGCCTGCTCGCCGGCGTAGCGGGCGGAGAGCACCCCGGGGGCGCCATCCAGGGCGTCCACCT
>JAZDIY010000118.1:0-3456 GCA_043804445.1 Chloroflexota bacterium
CCTACCGGCGGGAGCTAAAAGAGATAGTACATCACGAGAAATACGACCGGAGCCGGTACCGGAATAGCCAGCAGATTGTTGACTTCATCGCTGACCTGAGAAGGCGGACAAAACCGTCTTACTGGCAGCTGTTTGGCAAGAAATAGCCCGGTATATCTGCGGTGAAAACCGGCCCCGATGACCGTTGAGGGTTAGGGACAACGGCTAGTGCCCTATCCGGGGGATGGCTATTGCTCTTAGCCGGGGTAGCAGATTTCTCTAAAGCCTGATGTTCAGACCCACCCCTCTCAGCAGTAGATTGGTGAAAGGTCTAAATCAGAACGGTTAGGGAGGTGTCCATATGGGAGAAGTGACCAAGTCAAACCGGGGTAACGCGAGTGGTGCTTTCGGAGGTGTGATCTGGTTTATCGGCTGGCTGTTCACCATAGGCTTTGTCCAGCTGGTCTGGTGGAAAATCCTTCTCGCCTTGGTGATCTGGCCTTATTACCTGGGCCAGGCGGTAAGGTGAGCCGGGAATGCTCACCGGTGAGTGTCAAAGGACAGAGTTGTCCTGAGGCCGGCCCATCTAAGCCTTCGCAACTATCACCCAGCCCATGTTGAATGGCAATGACAAACGGGGGTAACGTCAGCGGTAGTTACTTCTGATATCGTTATTCTGGCCGTTTCGGTATCGGTGGCCATTGGTCTGTTCTGTGGCTTTTACCCGGCCTGGAACGCTTCACAGCTTAACCCGATTGAGGCACTCAGGTCCGAGTAAACGATATCCCCGTAAACCTTTGACGATTTTATCCCGGAGGTGTAAGGCGATAGTAGCCGGATACGGGTGATAACCAAATCCCTTTATCGTTTTCAGTTCAGCTCTATCCCTCCTTGACATTACCCGCCTGGTGTAGTATCTTCCATACTAAGTTGTAACAACCGCCGGGCTGGAATCAGATAACCCAGGGGAGGAATATGCCCATGAAGCAGCCACTGGTGGAAAAGGTCTTTAGTAAAATTGACCGGGACGAAGTTACCCAACTGGTGATGAGCCTAGTGGATATTCCCAGCCCGCCGGGCAGAGAACTTGAGGTAGCCGAATTTATCCTCGGCTGGCTGAAAAAGAACGGGTTAGAGACCAGCCGCCAGGACTTTGAGCCAGGCCGGTTAAATGCCATCGGTACTCTGAAGGGGGCAGGGAAGGGCTTGAGCCTGATGTTCAACGGCCATCTGGACACTACCCACCCCGGCACACCCGAAGACCTGGAGAGTGCCGGTGAAGGCATCGCTTCCCTCTTTCCCAAAGCCTTTATTGAGGAAGACGTTATCTACGGCCTGGGCAGCTATAACTGCAAAGGTCCAGTGGCTGCCGCCTTGATTACCCTTAAGGCCCTGAAGGAAACCGGGGTAAAGCTGAATGGTGATGTGCTGGTGGCGGCGGTCTGCGGGGAAATCGGCCGGGCGCCGGTGGGGAAATATCAGGGCCCGGCCTACCACGGCCATGGTTATGGCACCCGGTATCTGCTGACCCACGGTATCCTTCCCGACCTGGCCGTCGTGGTGGAGCCTTCCTTCCATCAGCTAGTATGGACCTTACCGGGTGTGCTGTACCTCAAGGTCACTACCTACGGGGAGTCGGTGTACATCCCGTTCATCGACCGGGACAAGTGGGACAAAGAAAAGACGAACTGCATCCGGAACACCATCAAGATGCTGGAGACGATTGAAGACTGGGCAGTGGCGTACGACGGGCGCAACCGATACCAGTCAGCGGGTGGCCCCGTCACCGCTAAAGTCAACATCGGAGCGATAGAGGCCGGGCAATCCTATCAACCGAACCGCTCGCTGGCTTCCTGCAGCGCCTATGTGGATGTAAGAGTAATACCGACACGCGAGCTGAGGGATGTCCGGCGCGAGCTGGAGGATACCCTGGAGCAAGCGGGGGTAGAGGCGACGGTAGAGGTCTACCGTTCTCAGAAAGGCTATGAAGGGCACGGCAACGAGGACCTGGTCAAGGCCATCCGGGCGGCCTACCGGGAGGTATACCACGCCGACCCACCCAAAACGGAAACCAGGCAGGCCAGCATGTGGAACGATGTCAATATTTTCAACGAACTGGGTATTCCCACCGTCAAGTTCGGGCTGGCTCCCGTATCCGTGGTTGCCCTCTCGGCTAAAAGCGGCGGCATCAGCCGTGAGGGTGTGTCGGTCGACGAATACGTTAACATGGCCCGGATTTACGCCTTGACCGCCATGAGGATGCATGGTCTGTGGTGATCCAAACCCTGGTATGCCAGGAATTTCCTGAATGATCAGCAGGGCTGATTGGGCAGTAGAAGTAAGCAAAACTCCTATTGCCAAGAGGTTTTTGCCGTGCTAATGTCTTATATAAAACTCCACCTTATACGCCAGCCTGACACTTTTCAGAAGTTTCCCGAAATCGGGAGTACCAAGCTGGGGGCGGGGTTATTATTAGCGTATCCTGGTCGGCTAGTGACCCGAGCCAGTTCAACAGTCAGGGGGAGGTGGCGCCAATGGACAACACCTGAAGAGTCAAATCGCATCTGGTGCTGGAGACAAAGAAAGGCAGGGAGTGGTTCTTATGGTATATCCGGGGTATGAGCGGCCCTTAGATCCGGGTGAGGGGGTGAGCAGTAAGAGCATAAAAGATAAGGTAGCCCTGGTGTCCCGGGTGCTGGCCGACGGGGGTATCTTCCCCTGGTCCTTCGGTCACTGTAGTGCCCGCATCCGGGGGGGAGCCGAATCTACATTATGCCTCACGTTCACTGGGAGGGCAAGGTCATCCAGGAGGTTAGCGCCGCTGATGTCCACGCCATTGACCTCGAAGGGAAGGTGCTGGATGGTGACCCCATTGATGTCCCCGAAGAGAGGTTCTTCCACGTTGAACTTTATAAGGCACGGCCGGATATTGGCGGCCTGATTTACGGCCATCCCAACATGTCCTGTGCCTTCGCCGCCGCCGGACGGGATACCTTGAGCGTTTTCGGGGAAAAGGTGCCCATTATGCCCGCGCCGGGTTTCGGCTCTGGTTCGGAGAAAGGACAAAAAGTGGCCCGGGCTCTGGGGCAAGCGAAGGCTGTGGTGTGGTCCGGGGGGAATGTAGTGGTGGGGAAAAGCATCGAGGAGGCGTGTGTTACTGCCTTTGTCCTGGAACGGGAAGCCGAAAGGCAGCTTTTCGTCACCATCCTGGGTGGGAAACCTGACCCTGAGGTGCACGGCCCGCCCATCGAAGACCTGGCCGGCTGGATGACCAAGCTCGGCTTTGCTTACTTTGAAGCCATGGACCGGGGGCCGCGCCGGGAAACGATGGGGCGGCTACTCTGGACCTCCCCGGGTATGCCCTGAGGTATGCCGGTAATGACCAAACTAAACAAAGGAAGGAAGGTAATGAAGTGAAGAAGTTATATCTGTTTCTGGTGATCGTATCAGTGTTCGTCTTTACCCTTTTCGGCTGCG
>JAZDIY010000119.1:0-8489 GCA_043804445.1 Chloroflexota bacterium
TAGATAACCTCCTTGCGCCTCCGGCGCTCGGCGATCATCCATCCGAAGTCGGCTTTTGTTATGTGGCCTCGCGCGTTCGAACGTCCTCGCGAAACTCGGTCCTGAACAGACCGCCGGCACATATCACGGGCGGGCACATATAAGCTGATATGTGTCGCGGGACATATCAGATGCACATCCTCGCCGCGCTGGCGGGCCTGCTCACTGCCACCGTGTGGCGTGATGAGCACGGTGACATCTCAGGTTACCATGGTATTATCCGGGATATTACGGAACAGAAGCGGATAGAGCGTGAGCTGCTGGCCTACCAGAGAAAGCTGCGCTCGCTATCATCACAACTATCGCTGGCCGAAGAGCGGCAGCGGCGGCAGATCGCCGTGGGGCTGCATGATGGTATCGGCCAGGCCCTGGCTATGGTCAAGATCAAGCTGGCCGTCCTCCAGAACCGGCTATCCTCCGGTGCCGATGGCGGTCTGCTGGAAGAAGTGAGCGGTCTGATTGAAAAGACCATTACTGAGGCACGGTCGCTTGTCTTTGAACTCAGCCCCCCCATCCTGTACGAGCTTGGCCTTGAGGCGGCGGTAGATTGGCTCGTCGAGCAGATGAAGACAAGGTACGCCATTAACTACCAGTTTGTGGATGATAACCGGCCCAAACCGCTGGCTGATGACGTCCGTGTCCTGCTTTTTCAGACGGTGCGTGAGCTGCTGATGAACGTGGCCAAGCATGCCCGGGCACAGCACGTAGTCGTCTCGATGTGCGGTGACGGGGATAACATACGGATTACGGTGACCGATGACGGGGTTGGTTTTGATACGGGGGAGCTACAATCGCACCCGGAGAGGGGCAACGCCTTTGGGCTGTTCAGTATCCGGGAGCGGATGAGTTTCGTGGGCGGGCATATTGAGATATCATCCGAACCGGGCCACGGTAGTCAGGTTGTTGCCGTGGCTCCGCTAAAGAAAGGCAGGGTATCCCCCAGGAGGGAACACCATGAGTGTCAGAATCATCATTGCCGATGACCATAAAATAGTGCGTGACGGTCTGCGTGCCCTGCTTAGCGGACAGGATGACATGGAGGTGATTGCCGAAGCCGCCGAGGGACGGGAGGCGGTGCGTCTGGTCAGGGAATTATCCCCTGACCTGGTTATCATGGACATCACCATGCCTGATTTGAACGGTATTGAGGCCACGCGCCAGATCAGCCACCATGCCCCGGAGACCAGGGTGCTGGCCCTGTCCATGCACTCAGACCGGCGGTTGGTACTGGAGGTACTCCGGGCGGGTGCCTCGGGTTATCTGCTGAAGGATTGTGCCTTCGATGAGCTTGCCTACGCCATTAGCGCGGTGCTGGATAATCAGAAGTACCTGAGCCCCGGTATCGCCAGTATCGTCATTGAAGACTACGTCCGCCAGCAGGCCGCATCGCCTGCCGCCATAGGGCCGCTGCTGACCCCGCGGGAGCGTGAGGTTATCCAGCTTCTGGCGGAGGGCAAAGATACCAAGGAGATTGCCTCCCGTCTCCAGGTAAGCACCAAGACCGTGGAGACCCACCGCGCGCGCCTGATGAGCAAGCTCAAAATCCACAGCATTGCCGAGCTTACCAAATATGCCATCCGGGAGGGCTTGAGTACCCTGGAACGCTGAAAACCTCACCGGTCAGACACACGGCAGCCGTATCTGCCCCCGGTAAGTCTCGTTATTGCTGATGTCAATATAGGGTATCTATTGGCCCACAATCAGGAAATCCCCGATTGCCAACCGGTTTAGACTATGTTAACGTGTGACGGTGGCTGATATACCAGCTACTGTTTAACACGTCTCCTCCTCTTCATATAGGAAAGACCCCCGGGCTGGGGCTGGTGCCGGGGGTCTTTCCGCATTCAGGGCCGGGGCTGGCCTGACAACCACCCTGTGTTTATGGCGTAGCCGACCTTTGTCCGGCGGGACGGCCGGAGAGCTAAAGACGTTCGCTCAGCCAGGTTGCCATATCGGTCAGCACCCGTTCCCGGCCGGGCTCGTTGAAGATTTCATGATAGAAGCCCGGGTAAACCCGGAGCGTTTTATCCGGCGAGCCGGCCCGGTCATAGAGTAGCTGGCTACCGGCCGGGTCGGAAAGGCGGTCAGCGGTGCCGTGCATGATAAGCAGGGGCAGCTTAATCCCGGGTATCAGGCGGGGCAGGCGCTTCAGCCCGGTGACGAGTTCTGCCCCCAGCCGGGCGCTGATTTTACCCCGGTAGACCAGCGGGTCATTGACGTAGGCGGTCACCACGGCCTGGTCCTGGCTGATGGCCGAGGCATCAATGACGGCCAGGCCCAGCCCGGGCAGCAGCCAGGAGAGCAGACGGGCCAGGATAACGGCCGCCGGGGGTACGCTGTTACCGGTTTTGAGGGTGGCCCCGGAGAGGATGAGGCCGGCCAGCCCCTCCGGGTTCCGGGCGGTATAGACGGTGGCAATCAGGCCGCCGACACTGTGGCCGACCAGGAATACCGGTGTACCGGGGTGACGGCGGCGGATTAGGCCCAGAAAGGCGTTGAGGTCCCCGGTAAAATCGGCGAAGCGCTTGACATAACCATGCTTTCCCGGTGACTGGCCGTGGCCGCGCTGGTCATGGGCATAGAGGGCGTAGCCCCGAGGAACGAAGTGGGCGGCGAGGTTGGCGTAGCGCCCGCTGTGCTCGGCCAGGCCGTGGACGATGACCAGTACCGCCCTGGGTTTATCATCGGGCAGCCAGCCCCGGTAGTACAGCCGGCATTTTCTATCCGCCGGGAAATGGTCTTCAAATTGACTCATGCTCAGCCACCCAGCAGCCGGTCAATCTTCCGTTTCACCTCCGGCGGTACGTCCACCTTCTCGAATTTGTCCCCTTTGCCCAGTGGCTTGGTGGCGTCAATGCCTATCTTGGCGGTGCGGGTATTCAAGCGGGAGAACTCGTCCTGCCGTTCGCTGCCCTGGGTAGAGGGGTCAATGATAAGGCCGGGCAGGTCCGGCCGGATAGTCACGTCTTTATCGGGCCGGAAACGGCTGCCCAGGGCCCAGGCCATCTCTCCCGGGTTCAGGATGTCAACATCGGTATCCACCACTACCACCACCTTGGCGTAAGGGGCGGCGGCCCCGGTGAAGAGGGCGTCAATAACGGTGCCGGTATCCGTTTCGGCCTGCTTCTCCAGCTGCACGTAGACCACCCCGTAGGCGGGGCTGTGCATCTGCCGCACCGAGGGCATGATGCCCTGTAGCCAGGCCAGGGCCTCCATCTGGAAGCGGGGCAGCATCAGGATGGTCTCTTCCGGCCCGAAGGGTACCAGGGCGTGATAGATGGGGTCCCGGCGGTGGGTGATGGCCTTTATCCGGGCTATCGGGTTATTGTAGGTCAGGTAGTAGTAGCCGGTAGACTCGCCTAAGGGGCCCTCCTTTTCCCGATGGTTAGGGATGAGGGCACCCTCCAGGACGAACTCGGCGTGCGCCGGTACCTCGATATCCACGGTGAGGCATTTTACCAGCTCTACCGGTGACCGGGCCAGCCCGCCGGCGATATCGTACTTGTCCACGCCGGGTGGGGCGGCCTGGGGGCTGGTGAAGTAGAGCAGCGGGTCAGCCCCCGAGACGATGGCAATCTCCAGGGGTTTGTTCTGCCGTTCGGCCTTGGCCAGGAAATCGGAGAGCGGTGGTGTGGCGAAGAATACCCCCACCGTATCCCGGTTCTTGACCTGGATGCGGTGGATGCCCAGTCCGCGTACCCCGGTCTCCGGGTCTTTGGCCACCACGAAGGTACAGGTGAAGTAGGGCCCGGCATCCTTCTGGTGATGGGTCAGCACCGGGATGGTGGCGGTAATGTCAATGTCACGGTCATGCACTACCGCCTGCACCGGGCCACGGTCCACCAGTTTTGGCCGGACGGGCTGGCTCTTGCCTTTCAGATAGGCAGCGGGCAGGTCGGCCGGGCTTACCCCCATGGCCATGGCCAGGCGCTGGCGGTTGCCCAGCAGGTTGCCCACCACCGGGACGGTGTAACCCTTTACCCGGTCCAGCCGTACCGCCTTACCCTGCCGCTGGGCCAGGGCCTTGATGGCGGCGGCGGCCTCGTACCGTGGCGAAAGCTCTTCGCTTACCCGCACCAGCTCCCCCCGCCGTTTCCAGTACCGCCAGAAAACTCCTCAGGTCAGGAAATTTCATCGTTTACCTCCTCCGGCAAATCAGGTTCTTCAGGGTTGGGCGAGACGGCTTAACCGTTCCCGGATGATGGCCGCCGCCTCACTCACTATCCCGTCAATCACTTCCTTTACGGTGGGTATGCTGTGTACCAGGCCGATAGCCTGGCTGACGGTGAGCAGCCCGTGGTCCAGCTCGCCGGTCTCCAGCATCTCCTTGCCCCGCTGCCCGCTGATGAGCGGGGCCACCTGCTCCAGGGTTGCCCCCTGCTTCTCCATCTCGGCCACCTTCTCCGAGATGGCGTTGCGCAGCACCCGCTCCGAGTTGCGCCAAGGCCGCAGCAGCAGAAAGGTGTCCCGCTCCGAGGCCCTGACCAGCCATTCCTTGATTCTGGGGTGGGCGGGGGCCTCCCGTGTGGCCAGGAACCGGGTGCCCATGTTGAGCCCCTCGGCCCCCAGGGCGAAGGCGGCCACCAGACCCCGGCCGTCAGCGAAACCGCCCGAAGCGATGATCGGGATGCTGACGGCGTCCACGGCCAGGGGAATCAGGGCCAGGGAGGTGACGTCGTCCTCGCCGGGGTGCCCGGCGCACTCGAAGCCCTCCACGCTGACGGCGTCGCAGCCGATGGCCTCTGCCGTTCGGGCGAAACGGAGCGCGGTGCATTTGTGGATGACCTTGATGCCGGCGGCCTTCAGCCGGCCCATATAGGGCTCCGGGCTCCGGCCGGCCGTCTCCACGATGCGCACCCCTTCCCGGATGATGACGTCGATATACTCGTCGTAGTTCACCGGGCGCAGGGTGGGGATAAAGGTAACGTTCACCCCGAAGGGCCGGTCGGTCAGGCGCTTCATCCGGTTTATCTCGGCCGCCAGGGCAGCGGTGGTGGGCTGGGTGAGGGCGCTGATGATACCCAGTCCACCGGCGTTGCACACCGCTGAGCTGAGCTCGGCCCGGGCCACCCAGTGCATGCCTCCCTGGACAATGGGGTACTTGATGCCGAAAAGCCCGGTGATTCTGGTCTGAAACATGTCCTGTCCTTTGCCTTAATACGATGAGCCACCGGGGACATTATAGCATTTGTTTCCCTCCCCTTCACAAATTATTTTAATTGCGTTATACTCTTATACCAAGGCGTTAAGGGTCGATGTAAGCATACTGCATATGGGGGGTAGCAAGATGAAGTTCAACTATCTGGAACCAAAGACGGCGGCGGAGGCGGTATCTCTGCTGGAGAGGTACGGCGGGAAGGCCAAGGTTATTGCCGGCGGTACCGACCTGGTGGTGCAGATGCGGGGTAAAGCGGCCAGACCGGAGCAGGTGATTGACCTGGAGTATGTCCCCGGCCTGAATTACCTTAAATATAACCGTAGGCAGGGTTTGAGGCTGGGGGCGATGACCACCATCCGCTCCCTGGAGACATCACCGGTGGTACGGAAGGAGTACCCCATCATCGCCCAGGCCGCCGGCCAGCTCGCCTCGGGGGCGATACGCAACGTGGCCACCCTGGGGGGTAACCTATGCAACGCCGCCCCGTCGGCCGAGATGGTTCCGTCACTGATTGCCCTTTCCGCCTGGGCCAAGGTGCTCGGTCCCGGCGGGGAAAGGGTGCTGCCCCTGGAGGACTTCTTCACCGGCCCCGGTAAGACGGTGCTGGGCCAGGGAGAGCTGCTGGTGGAGGTGTCGGTGCCGCCGGTGCCGGCCCGTACCAGAGGGGTGTACCTCAAGTACAGCATCCGGGGGAGCATGGACCTGGCCATGGTGGGGGTGGCGGTGGTGATGGCCCTGGGGGCGGGTGGAAAGTGCCGGGAAATCAGGATAGTGCTCGGGGCGGTGGCCCCGACGCCGATGCGGGCCGGACGGGCGGAAGCAGTAATCCGGGGTGAGAAGATTAACGCTACCCTCATTGAGCAGTGTGCCAACATCGCTGCTGATGAAGTCCACCCCAGAGCGAGCAGCTTCCGGGCCTCCCCCGAATATAAAAAAGAGATAGTAAAAGTTTTCATTAGGCGGGCCCTGAACCTGCTAGTATCTGACCAGGTCACCAGTTAGGCTATTTCCCAGGTCGGTAATATTATGTCAAAGGAGAGCGTATGAAACAGTTGATAAAACTGATGGTGAACGGGGTGGAAGAGACGGTATCGGTCCAGCCCTGGTGGGACCTGGCCTATGTACTTCGTGAAGAGCTTAACCTCATCGGCACCAAGGTGGGCTGTAACACCGGCAACTGTGGTACCTGTACCGTGCTGATAGATGGCAGGCCTGTCAAAAGCTGCCTCTACCTTGCCGTGAAGGCCCGGGGCAAGGCAATCCTTACCATCGAGGGTCTGACCGGGGAGGACGGCGGGCTGCACCCATTGCAGGAAGCCTTCGTGGCCAGCCATGCCGTGCAGTGTGGTTACTGCACCCCGGGGATGATTCTGGCGGCCAAGGCCCTGCTTGACGAGAACCCTTCACCGTCGGTAGCCGAGATAAAGGCGGGCATGGGTGGTAACCTGTGCCGGTGTACCGGCTACACCAAGATTGTGGATGCCATTCAGTCTTACGCCGGACGTAATTCAGCCGGGAGGGAGAAGTAGCCATGAGTAACTATTCCGTAGTGGGCAAACCAGTCAGGAACGTCGAGGCAGTGGTCAAGGCCAGGGGGGCCGCCACCTACACCGTTGATTTAAAACTGCCCGGTATGCTTACCGGCAAGATGAAGCGGAGCCCCTATCCCTTCGCCCGGATTCGCCAGATTGATACCAGCCGGGCCGAGAAGCTGCCGGGGGTCAAGGCGGTCATCACCGCCCGCAACGTCACCCAGTTCCCCGGCGGCCTCTATGTTGCCGATGAGCTGCCCCTGGCCAGCGAGTACGTCCGCTATATCGGTGACGAGGTGGCGGCGGTGGCGGCGGTGGATGCCGATACCGCTGCCGAGGCGCTGGACCTGATAAGGGTAGATTACGAGGAACTGGAGCCGGTCTTCGAGCTGGAGAAGGCCATGGCCCCCGGTGCCCCGGTGATACACCCTGAGCTCGAAGCGGTCAAGAACAATATTCCCTACCACAAAGAGTACGTGAGGGGGGAGGGGGCAGCGGCTCTGGCGAAGGCGGACCTGGTGATTAAGGAACGCTTTGCCACCCAGATTGCCTACCAGGCCTACCTGGAGCCGCAGGCATGTGTCTGCCAGTGGGACGGGAACGGCCGCCTCACCATCTGGGCCTCGTCGCAGAACCCCTTCCGGCACCGCATGGACCTGGCCAAGATACTGGGTATCCCCGAGCACCAGATAAGGGTTATCCAGCCCAGCGTGGGGGGTGGTTTCGGGGGGAAGACGAGCACCCTGCCTCTCTATCCTATCGGCGCCATGCTGGCCCGGCAGGCGGGGAGACCGGTGCGGATAGTGCTGGACCGGGAAGAGGACTTTACCGCCGGCCGCCCGCGGGTTACCGAGATTATTGACCTCAAGCTGGGCTTCAAGCGGGATGGCACCATGGTGGGTAAAGATGTGGTCATCAACGCCAATACCGGTGCTTACACCGGGCTTTGCCCCGGTATCCTGGGGGTATCGGCCATCCGGGCCAACTGCGTCTACCGCCTGCCCAATATCCACATGGTGGCCAACCTGGTCTACACCAACACCGTACCCCGGGGCCTTACCGAGGCTACGGCAGCCCCCAGATGCTTTTCGCGATGGAAACCACCATCGACATGGCGGCGGAGAAACTGGGCATCGACCCGGTAGACCTGCGGCTGATGAACGCCACCCGGACGGGTGATACCACCGCCCACGGCTGGATTATCAACAGCTGCGGCCTGATCGAGTCCCTGGAGAAGACCGTTGTGGCCTCCGGCTGGTCGGAGAAACGGCGGCACCCCACCCCGAACCGGGGTGTCGGGGTGGCCTGCCAGGTACACGTCAGCGGTAACCGGGCGGTACATCCGCTCTACGATGGCTCAGCAGCGGTGGTCCGGCTTGACCAGTACGGCAAGGTACAGGTGGTCTCCGGCGAGGGAGAAATCGGCCAGGGGGTGCACACCGTCTTCGCCCAGATTGCCGCCGAGGAGCTGGGGGTGACCACGGCGGACGTCACTGTGCTGCCGGTGGATTCCGATTATTCCCCCATCTGCCAGGGGGCCTTTGCCAGCCGGGTGACCACCCTGGGGGGCAATGCCGTCCTCAAGGCGGCCCGGGATGCCCGGGAGCAGCTGGTAAACTACGCTGCGGGGCAGATAGGGGCCAGTGCCGGGGATATCGAGCTTAAAGACGGGCGGGTCTGGGTCAAGGGCGAGCCGAAGGCGACCCTGGCGGAGATGGCCCACAAGGCTGTCTTTGGCAGCGGCGGGACGCCCATCATCG
>JAZDIY010000120.1:0-3802 GCA_043804445.1 Chloroflexota bacterium
GGCCATCGCCATCGGCCCCACCCCCAACCTCGGTCTGGTGTCAGTAACCGGTATTCCTTATGGGGTTGATGAGTACGATGTGGCCGGCGGCATCGCCGGTGAGCCCGTGGAGCTGGTGAAGTGCCAGACGGTTGACCTTGAGGTGCCGGCTACCTCGGAGATTGTCATCGAGGGAGAAGTACCCACCGACCTCCTGGAGCGGGATGGCCCGTTTGGTGAGGACACCGGGTACATGGGTATGGGCAGCGCCACCATGTTTCTCAATATCACCGGCATCACCCACCGCCGGCAGCCTATCTGGAATGCCTACATCAGCCAGTTCCCTCCCAGCGAGAGCAGCCTGATAGAGGGCATGGGCATGGAGGCTTCATATTATAAGCTATTGAAGCACGACCTGGGTGTGGATAATCTGACGGAGATATATTTCCATGAGAACGTGGGCGTGCGGCAGTTCTGTGTCATGAGCCTGAAAAACCCGACCACCCCCCTGGTCTGGCAGGCCCTGTACGGGGCGGTAGCCAAAGACCAGGCCTACTGCAAGATAATCATCGCCGTTGATGATGATATCGACCCGAAAGACCTGGACTCGGTGGCCTGGGCGCTGTGCTACCGCATGCAGCCCCACCGGGATATTCAGGTCGTCGGCGGTAAGATTGCCTCCCTGGACCCGTCGGCGGTACCGCCGGAGGAGCGGATAAAGCTGCTCCAGCGCCCGCAGACCTCCTCCATCCTCATCAACGCTACCCGTAAATGGGGCTATCCCCCCACCTCCCTGCCCAGGCAGGAGTTCATGGAAAAGGCCCGGCAGATATGGGAGGAGATAGGGCTACCGCCACTCCAGCCCAAAATCCCCTGGTATGGCGTGTCCTTGGGCTTCTGGCCCGAGGAGATTGCCGAGGAAGCGGAGCTGGCTCTCAAGGGAGAGCACTACCAGACCGGCGAGAAGCTGGCCAAGAACCGGCTGAAACTTTAAGCGTATCCAGAGAACAATATTTTACATAAGGAGAAAAGCAACGATGAATATTGACGATTTTCTGGGCCTGGCCCACCAGAGGCGGAGTATCAGAAAGTTCAAACCGGACCCGGTTCCCGATGCAGATATTGAGAAGATGCTGGAGGCAGCCCGTTGGGCGATGTCCGGTGCCAACGCTCAGCCCTGGGAGTTTATCGTTATTAAGAACCGGGATACCATCCAGAAGATAACCGAGCTTCACCGTGACGCCCGGATGGAGACTTACTACCTGGAGCTAACCCGCTTACCGGAGCTCAGGCATCCCGCCCACAGCAAACCCCCCGAGCTGTCCGGTTTTAAGGATGCCCCGGTGGTGATACTGGTGCTGGGTGACCGGCGGACCTTCCAGGCCAGCGTTCTGGCCTCAAACTACCTGGCGGGTGAAGCCGGGGCCGGGGCGACTTACGTGCAGGGCCTGGCCAATGCCACCTTTAGCCTGTGCCTGGCGGCGGCGGCACTGGGCCTGGGCACCCAGTGGGTAACTGTCACCAGGCTGTTTGAGATACCGCTGAAGAGGCTGCTTGATGTGCCCGACGTGATGGGCATACGCACCCTGGTCCCGGTCGGTTACTCCGCCTACCAGCCGAAAGCGGCTTACCGCCGGGAACTGAAGGAGTTTGTCCATTACGAGAAGTATGACCGCAGCAAGTACCGCACCGGCAAGGAGATTACCGATTTCGTGGCCCGCTTGAGAGGGCATACCAAACCGAACTACTTTGAAGGTAAGAGCTAATCATGGCCCCGGGCCAAATACGATAATCGGTAAGGGGGTACTATGGTCCAATGGCATATCAGGAGTACGTTCAATTGAGTAGGCAATATCGGTTAAGGAGGTTATCATGGTAAAGAAACTAATGGCAATGGGTGGTGTTTTGCTCTTGGCCCTGGCCCTGGTAGTGGTGGGCTGCGGCCAGAAAGCGGCGCCGGTGGCCGGGCCCGGTGGTTTTTATCAGGGCAAGACCATTGAATTCTCCGTCAGCGATGCCCCCGGCGGGGACGGTGACCTGGTAGGCCGGCTGTTAGCCTCGTGGCTCGGCGAGACCGGGGCTAATGTCACCGTTTACAACCGCCACGGGGCCGGTGGTCTGGATGCAGTAAACCATATCTATAAAGCCGAACCGGACGGGCTTAACATGGGGCTGTCATCCACCGGTAAGCTGGTCACTAACAAGATTCTGGATGAGCCCGCCGCGGCCTACGAGGTGGACAAGCTGTCCTACATCATGGACATGGGCTCACTGCTGCGTTACTTCTTCATTAAGCCGGACGGCCCATACCAGACCGTTCAGGACCTGCAGGCTGCCAAGGGCATTCTGCTGGGCGGCAGCAGCCCGGCCGGTACTATCTCTCTGGGCGCCTTGACCATAATCGAGCTGCTTGGCCTGGACGCCAAGCTCGTCACCGGCATCAACGGCGAGGGGGACCGTGCCCTGGCGGTAACCCGCGGGGAAATTGTGGGCTACTCCCTGAACCTGCCCACGGCCAGGTCAAGCCTGGACTCCAACCTGGTAAAGCCGATGTTTGTCATCGCCACCCAGAGGGACCCGGCGGCCCCTGACGTACCCGCCATTACCGAACTGGTGAACCTGAACGCCGATGACCTGGCCCTGGTCCGACTGTGGGAGACCGCTCTGGCCGGCGGTAACCTGTGGTTTACCACGGGTGATATACCGGCGGACAGGCTGGCTTACCTGCGCGGCCTGGCGTTAAAGTGGTCCCAGGACGAGGGCTTCCGCGCCCAGGTAGACCGGCTATCCGGCCAGAAAATCGACGTCTACACCACCGGTGACAAGGTTGAGGCGGCCATGGCTGATATCGGCCAACGCTCGGAGCAGTTCAAGGTTGTCTTTGCCGATATGATTGTCAAGTACCGGAAATAGGTTATACCGAGAGTATCATTAGGGCAGGAGAGAGGCAGCTATGTTTGATGCATACGGGCCGGCGCTGGCCACGCTTTTTCAGCCAGTAAACCTGCTGATCATGCTGGGGGCAGTAATCCTGGGGCTGACGGTGGGGGTAATCCCCACCATCGGCGGCCTGGTCAGCATGCCTCTGCTCCTGCCCTTTATTCTCCAGATGCCCGCCGAGACGGCGCTCATCATGCTGGTTGCCTTTCATGCCGTTATCTTCACCGGCGGCAGCATCACCGCCATTCTGCTCAACATACCCGGCACCTCCCCCAACGCCGCCACCCTGCTTGACGGTTTCCCCATGAACCAGAAGGGTGAAGGGGCCCGGGCCATCGGGGCGGCGGTAACCGCCTCCATGGCCGGCGGGGTAATGCCGGTGTTCCTGGCCCTGGCCATGGTACCGCTGATACTGCCCATCGTGGTGGCCTTCGGTCAGCCGGAGATGGCCATGCTGGTGCTGGTGGGGATTTCATTCATGGCGGCCCTGACCGGCGGCTCGGTAATAAAAGGCATCATTGCCGGCATGGTCGGCCTGCTGCTCTCCCTGGTCGGCTACCATGACGTTACCGCGGTGCACCGCTTCAGCTTCGGCAGTGCCTTCCTCTATGATGGCATCGAGCTGATTGCCATGACCCTGGGGTTGTTCGGCCTGGCCGAGCTGTTCCACATTCTGATGCGGGGGCAGACGACGATTGCCCAGACCGCTTCGGTGGCCAAGCTGTCCGGGGTATTCCAGGGGGCCCTTGACGTGTGGCGGCACAAGTGGCTCTGGCTGCGCAGCAGCCTTATCGGCTATGTGGTGGGGATAATTCCGGGGATAGGTGGCGACGTTTCCATATTCGTCGCCTACGGGCAGGCCAAGCAGACCTCCAGGCACCCG
>JAZDIY010000121.1:0-5700 GCA_043804445.1 Chloroflexota bacterium
CGCCATGCCCCCCTTAAGCGAGTCCAAGGTGAAACCCTAGCCCCTATCAAACGCTACCGGGCCGACGGCAATTTCCTACCGCGGCCTGTTTCTCTTCTCAAAGCAACCAGCCTGTGGTACAATATTCACGAGTCGGTAGGCGGGGGAACAAGTCTGCCCTATATCAAGGGCAGCCACTCTACCCGGCAAGGTAAGGGATAATAATGAGTCTTGAAATAGCCAGGCAATCAAGCCGGCCTGCCCCGGTACGGGGGCTCACCATCGTGGCCGCCATTCCCGCCTTTAACACCGAGCCTTATATCGCCGGCGTGGTAACAGCGGCCCGCCGGCACGTCAGCCAGGTAGTGGTCATCGATGATGGCTCCAGCGACAGCACGGCCGCTGCCGCCCGGGCCGCCGGCGCCCTGGTGATAAGCCATGACCGCAACCGCGGCTATGGAGAGGCCCTCCGTACCGCCTGCCAGTGGGCCAGGGCCAACGCCGTGGATATCCTGGTGACACTGGACGGTGATGGGCAACACGACCCGGACGAGATACCCCGCCTGATTGACCTCATCATCAACCGGGAGGCCGATATCGTCATCGGCTCCCGTTTTCTATCGCCGGGGAGGCCGGCCGGGCGCGACAACGGCTACGGCGGTATGCCCGGCTACCGCCGTTTCGGCATCAGGCTGGTTACCCGGCTGTTCAACCTAGGCTCCCGCCTGAAAATATCGGACTCGCAGAGCGGTCTTCGGGCCTATAACAAAAGTATCTGCCAGGGCCTCAACCCTACCGAGACCGGGATGAGTATCAGCCTGGAGATTCTGGAGCAGGCCCGGGACATGGGGGCCGTTATCAGGGAGGTACCCACCTCCTGCTACTACGGGCCGTCAAGACTAAGCCGGCACGCCTTCAAACACGGGCTGGGCCTGGTACTGGCCTTGTACCGGATGCGCCTCCGCCGCTGGCTCCGCAGGAGTAAGCATGCCCGGCCCGCGGGGTAATCCGTCTCATCCCCATCTCAAGCCCAACCACCGGTGATAATGATGAATCAGGCCGTCTTTCTTGACCGCGATGGCACCATGGCCCGGGACGCCCACTACTGCCGCTGCCCGGAAGACTTTGAGCTGTTCCCCAATACCGCCGGGGGTATCCGGCTGCTGCACCAGCACCGGTTCGAGGTAATCGTCATCACCAACCAATCGGGAGTGGGCCGGGGCTTCCTTACCGAGGAGACCCTGGGCCGGATACACGATAAGATGCAGGCTGACCTGGCCCGGCAGGGGGCCCGGGTGGACGCCATCTACTACTGTCCTCACCATCCCGAGGACGACTGTGACTGCCGCAAGCCCAAGACTAAACTGGTCCAGCAGGCCGCCCGGGAACACGATATTGACCTGGGGCAATCTTTCGTGGTGGGAGACCTGCCCATGGATATCGAGCTGGGCCGTGCCATCGGGGCCAGGACGGTGCTGGTGACCGGCTCCTTATCACCCGCCGAAATAGACCGCTTGAAACCGGATGCCGTCTGCAGCGACGTTCTGGAGGCGGCCCGGACCATCATCGGGTGGACATCGGGCGGGGCTAACCCCGCATAAAGGCCGCCATCCCCTGCCGCTAGGCGACCAGGGCCATCAGCTCATCTTCGTGCAGGACGACCTTTTGCCGTTCGTCACCAATCTGCACCGTGTAGATATAGACCGGCTCGTCACCACGGCCCAGGTTCAGCCAGTGGTAGTCCGCCACCCGGCCCACCAGACCGGCGTACGGTTCCAGGGCGGAGTCCCGGGGGGTGGGCACCTTCTCCGGCACCGGAGACACGATAACCTGCTGCCCTATCTGGAATCTGGGGGGCACGGCGTTACCTCCACCAAATCATGGGCGAATGATAACCCCGGGTGACCGGTTTGTCAATACCCCGCCCGGGATGAGGCCCATTGATTCGGCCACCAGCTGCACCGGATAGACCACCCTCAAGCCCGGGGCGAAGAGTGCCACCCCCAACCGGAGCTGCAACAGACAGCCGGGGCAGGAGGTGGCCACCGTATCGGCCCCGGTGGCCCGGATATTCTCCATCTTCCGGCGCAGTATGGCCTGCGACAGCTCCGGGTGGGTTACCAGGTAGCTGCCGCCGCCGCCGCAGCACCGGTCCGCTTCGGGCAGCTCCACGTATCCCAGTCCGGGTATCGCCCGCAGCAGTTCCCGCGGGGCAGACCTAATACCCTGCCCGCGCCCCAGGTGGCACGGGTCATGGTAGGTGACGGTACCTTCCAGCCTTTGCTTCAGCGGCAGCGGCCCCTGCCCCACCAGAAACTCGTTGATATCCCTCACCCGGGCGCTGAAATCAGCCGCCCCGGCGTCATCTGCCGCCAGCCCGGCACCGTATTCCCGCAGGGTGTGCCCGCAGGTGGCGCAATCGGTGATAATGGCATCAACACCGGTAAACTGGCCGATGTTATGCCGGGCCAGGCCCCGCCAGATATCAACCTCGCCGTAGCCCAGGGCCGGCATACCGCAGCAGACCGTGCCGCGGGGCATCACCACGTCATAGCCCAGGTGCTGCAGGACCCGGGCGGTAGCCTCGCCGACATCGGGCAGCAGAAAGTTCTGGGCGCAGCCGATGAAGTAGCCCACCCGTCCCCGCCATTCCCCCTGGTGCTCCAGCACCTCGGGCAGCCGTTCCCTCAGCGGCCGGCGGCCGATATCCGGCAGGGCCCGCTCCGCCGAGGCGATACCGGCCAGCAGCCAACGGTGCAGCGGCGTTTTTCTGACCAGGGCCGGTAACCCCAACCGCTGGTAGCCGCGGAGCAGCCAGACCGCCAGCCGCAGTCTCAACGAGGTCAGGCTAAGGCTGCTGATGATGGCCCGGCGCAGCCCGGCAACCAGCCCCCGGCGCTTCATCTTCGCCCGGCTCTGGAATATCAGCCGATCCACCACTACCCCGCCGGGGCATATCTCGGTGCAGGCCTGGCAGCCCAGGCAGCGGTAGATTTGCTCGTAGAGGTTGGGGGTCATCGCCAGCCCCCCCCGCTGCCACGCCCGCAGCAGGTTCAAGCGCCCGCGCGGCGATGACGTCTCCACCCACTCTTCCTGATAGGTGGGACATACCGAAAGGCAGAGGCCGCACCGGTTACAGGTCAGGGCATCGGGGTATGCCGCCGGTGTCGCCTGGTCCCGGTCAATACCGCCCCTCATCTTACCCCCGCCTCCGGCGTAATGATGCGGACGAGCCTCAGGTAAAACTCCTCCGGCCCTTTACCCAGCGACATCGCCTCCATGGAGCAGATACCCTCCCCGTCAGCCCGGATAATATACGGCTCCACCCGGCCCAGGTGGTGCCTGACCCCGTGCTCAGTCAGTGTTTTCACGGCGTGCCGGCTGCCCAGCGGGCTGTAAATCTCGGCGCAGCCGGCCCTCACCGCCAGCAGGGCTGCCGCGTTACCGGCAATCTTATCAAAGACCACCACCGGCGGCAGCGGCCGCCGGGCAAACCGGTTAAAGTAGTCCAGCCAGGGCAGCAGTCTGTCCCGGACCGAGGTGAAAGCCAGCTTATTACCGTGATATACCCGCAGGGTCTCCCCGCCGGCCAGAAAACGCTTGAACTGGGCCATCCTCATTGAAAAGCCCGCTGCCCCCTGACCTTTCTCCAGACAGTGCGTTCCAGAACCAATATCATCACCGGGATGGCTAGAAACTGAATGATCATACCCGGCCATCCCTGCCTCACCACCGACCAGAGCATCAGGAAGGGGCTCTCCGCCGGCCCCAGAGGGCTGTAGTAACCCTCGCCGCCGATAAGGTGTACCGACCACACCGCCAGCAGCAAGAGCAGACGCCCGCCGACCATCGCCCCGGCCAGCGACCATACCAGCCTCAGCTTAAATATCTCACGGAGCACCCCGGCAATCAGGCCGTAAGCGGTTATCTCCACAATCGTCTGCGGCAAGACCGGCCCAAGAGGCATCCCCGACACGGCGTGGCTGGCCAGAGGGGTGAGTAACCCCACGGTCAGACCACCGCGCCAGCCGAATGTCAGCCCGGCCATCAGCACGAAGATATGCATGGGCAGAAAGGTGGGCCCGGCCAGAGCAAACCGGTGGCAAACCATCGGCACGGCGACACTCAGCAGCACGAAGACGGCGGTGAAAACATAGCTACGCACATCCGTGTAGCTCAGCACTGAAACAACCGGCCGGCGACCGGATATGGCTCTCTGCCTGACCATGCCCCAGCCTCTTTCCGCAGCCGCGGTGTCTTCTGGAAACCCGCTGCCTGTCCCGATGATAAACCGATACCCCCTGGCCGTCAAGTCCAACGGTCTAAAGACAAGATACCGGCCCAAATAAATATGGGCTATTTTTCGCTAGAATATAGGTAATTATAAGTGCCCCGCCTTCTGTACAATATAGTAGGAAAAGGCTATACTGGTATAGTTTGTGTGATAATTTGATAGATTTTTATAGAATTCGTAGATTTATATAGTTTTAGGTATAGGGCGTTATCTTGGAACCAGAGCCGCTAATCAGTATCAGTGAAGCCAGCCAGATGCTGGGGGTCAGCGAGACCGCCCTCCGCCAGTGGACGGATGAGGGCAAGCTAAAGGCCTTCATCACCCCCGGCGGCCACCGGCGCTACGCCCGTGCCGAACTGAAGAAGTTCATGGGCAACCAGCCCAAGACGTTTGGTATCAAAGACCTGGTGGTAGAGCTTGAGGACTCCGCCCGGAGTCTCCGCGAGACCTCCCGGGCATCACTAAAAACCGGTTCCTGGTACCAGCAGCTCAGCGAGTCATCCCGGGAGCAACTGGCCCACCTAGGGCGGCAGCTGCTCGACCTGATTATTAAATACGTTACCGAGCGCTCCCACCGCGGGGAGACCATCCAGCAGGCCCATGACGTCGGTAACGAGCTCGGTGTTACCCTGGCCCGGCTGGGGCTGCCGCTGACCGACTCGGTCGAGGTCTTCATCACCCACCGCGAGCCCGTCATGAAGGCCGCCACCCAGCTGCTCAAGAAGCGGGAGGCCTATACCGGCCGCGTGGCCGAGGCGATACCCCTGGTCACCCAGGTCATGGACGAGGCCCTGGTCTCCCTGGTGGCGGCCCACCAGCGGCAGTGGAGCGGGCTTCATAAAGAGCCGGCAGGAGATGCCACCGGATGATATCCATCACCCGCCTGCTCTGTGACTTCGAGGGGCCTGGCGACCACCTCCGCTACCAGAAAAGGGAGTCTCCCCGGCCGGTGGTGGTCTGGAACTGCACCCGGCAGTGCAACCTGAGCTGTCTCCACTGCTACGCCAGCGCCGGCCACCGGAAGGCCAATGGGGAAATGGATACCGCCGAGGGCAAACGTTTCATTAATGACCTGGCCGATTTCGGGGTGCCGGTAGTGCTCTTCTCCGGGGGCGAGCCGCTGCTCAAGGCAGACCTATTTGAGCTGGCCGGGCTGGCCCGGGAGCGGGGCATGAGGGTAGCCCTGTCCACCAACGGCACCCTGATTACCGACACGGTGGCCCGCCAGATGGAAAGCATCGGCTTTGCCGAGGTGGGTATCAGCCTGGACGGCACCGAGGCCAATAACGACCGCTTCCGCGGCCAGGAGGGGGCCTACCGGGCGGCCCTTAACGGCATCCGGACCTGTGTGGCCCGGGGCCTGCGGGTATCCCTGCGGCTGACCATCACCCGCTTCAACTTCCGGGAGATTCCGGCCATCTTCGACC
>JAZDIY010000122.1:0-2707 GCA_043804445.1 Chloroflexota bacterium
GGCCCTGGAGCAGGTCTGTATCCACCTGGCCCGCGCCATCGCCCGCGACGGCGAGGGGGCCACCCGGCTCATCGAGGTTACCGTGAGCGGGGCCCCGGACACGACGGCGGCCCGGCAGGTGGCCCGCACCATCGTCAGCTCGCCGCTGGTCAAGGCGGCGGTACACGGCGGGGACCCCAACTGGGGGCGGATTGTCGCCGCCGCCGGGCGGAGCGGGGTGGCGGTGGAAGAGACCAGGCTTGACCTCTACCTGGGCGATATCTGCCTGCTGCAAGGCGGCCAGCCCCGGCCCTTCCCCCCGCCGGATGCCGCCGCGGTACTGGGCCGCGATGAAGTACCGATAAAGCTACTTCTCAACCTGGGTACGGCCAGCGCCACCGCCTGGGGCTGTGACCTGTCCGAGGAGTATGTCACCATCAACAGCCAGTACACCACCTGAGGTGCGGTAGAAAGATGACTTGGGAAGATAAGCCGCTGCCGCCGGTGACGGTGGTCAAGATAGGCGGGGCCACCCTGGGCCAGCACGATACCACCCTGGAAGACCTGGTGTACCTCCAGAAAAAGGGCCAGGCGGTGGTGGTGGTACACGGCGGGGGCAAGGTCATCACCGGGTGGCTGGACCGGCAGGGGCTGGCCAGCCGGTTCATCTCCGGGGAGCGGGTCACCGACCGGCCCGCCCTGGAAGTGGTCACCGCCGTGCTGGCCGGCCTGGTGAACAAGGAGCTGGTGGCCGCCATCACCAGCCTGGGAGGACGGGCCATCGGCATCAGCGGCGCCGACGGGGGCTTGCTCCAGGGCCGGGTAAAAGACCCGGAGCTGGGCTACGTCGGCAGCGTCACCCGGGTAGACCCGGCCCCCCTGGCCGCCATGCTCGCCGCCGGCTACCTGCCGGTGGTGGCCCCGGTAGGGCTGCTCACCCCGGCCGGCCCCCGGGAGGCGGTGAAGCTGCTCAACATCAACGCCGATACCGCCGCCGGCGAGATTGCCGCCGCCCTCGGGGCGGCGCGGCTTATTTTCCTTACCGATGTCGCCGGCATCGCCGACGGCGCCGGCCGGACCATCCCCGAGCTATCGCCGCGCCAGGCGGAGGCCCTCATCGGCGGGGGGGTAGCCTCGGGCGGCATGGTGCCCAAGATAAGGGCCTGCCTCAGGGCCTTGCCGAAGACGCCGATTACGCGTATCATAGATGGTAGGCAGCCGCACGCCTTGCGCCACGAGATTGAAGGCGCGGGCGGCGGCACCACCATAAGGCAGGCAGATGAGTGACGTGAGCCAGTGGCCGGAACTGGAACGCCGGTACTTCATGCACACCGTGGTGCGGCTGCCCCTCGTCCTGGTGCGGGGGCAGGGGGCCCGGGTGTGGGACGAAGCGGGGCGGGAGTACCTGGACTTTGTCGCCGGCTGGGCGGTGAACAGCCTGGGGCACTGCCACCCGGTGGTCACCGGGGCCCTGGCCGAGCAGGCCCGCACCCTGATTCACACCTCCAACCAGTTCTACACCATCCCCCAGCTCCGCCTGGCGGAGCTCCTGGTAGGCCACAGCTGCCTGGACAAGGTCTTCTTCTGCAACAGCGGGGCCGAGGCTAACGAGGGGGCGGTGAAGCTGGCCCGGCGCTACGGGAAACTGCACCGCAACGGGGCTTACGAGGTCATCACCACCTTCGATTCCTTTCACGGCCGTACCCTGACCATGGTGGCCGCCACCGGGCAGAGCAAGTTCCAGGAGCCCTACACCCCCCTGCCCACGGGTTTCGTCAACGTGGCCTATAACGATGTGGGGGCCATCCAGGCCGGCACCACCGATAAGACCTGCGCCGTGATGCTGGAACCGATCCAGGGGGAGGGGGGCGTCAACCTGCCTGACGACGGCTACCTGGCCGCGGTGCGGGACTGGTGTGATAAGCAGGGCCTGCTGCTGATACTGGACGAGATACAGACCGGGCTCGGGCGCACCGGCACCCTCTTCGCCTACGAGCAGTACGGGGCTGAACCCGATATCATGACCCTGGCCAAGGGCCTGGCGGGCGGGGTGCCCATCGGGGCGATTCTGGCTACGGAAGGGGCGTCGGTATTCGTTCCCGGCGAGCACGGCTCCACCTTCGGGGGTAACCCCCTGGCCTGTGCCGCCGGCTACGCCACCCTGAAGTTCATCCTGGACAACAACGTGGCGGCCAACGCCGCGGCGGTGGGCCAGTACCTGCTCGGCGGGCTGACCCAGCTGGCCGCCAAATTCCCCCTGGTCACCGGGGCGCGGGGGCGCGGCCTGCTGGTGGCCCTGGGCTTCAGCGCTGACATCGCCCCGGCGGTGGTGACCGGCTGCCTGGAAAAGGGCCTGCTGGTCAACCAGCTCAAGCCCAACGCCATCCGCCTGATGCCCCCGCTGAACATCGGCAAGAAGGAGGTTGATGCCGCCCTGGGCATACTGAATGAGGTACTGTCCAGCCTGGCTAAAGCGCCATGACCACCGCCGAAGCTAACCTGGCCCGGGCATTACGCCGCCTCTGGATACGGGCAGCCGTGGTGGCCGCCTTGGCGCTGGCTATCGTGCTGCTGGCCCCCGCCCCTCCCCCGATGGGCATAACCCATGAGACGGAGGCCACCAGCCCGCCGTCAGCCGCGATTGACCTGGTCATACCCCAGGCCGTGGTCGACGACGCCACGCGGCTGGCCCTGGAGCTCTTCAGCGGTTCCCCGGCCCAGTACCAGG
>JAZDIY010000123.1:0-2110 GCA_043804445.1 Chloroflexota bacterium
GGCCGGGGGCAGCCCGGGGTGATGCTGCCCAGAGGCTACCCTTAAGGTGGCAGTACCTGGCCGCCCCGGTGGCCATCTTCATCCTGGCCGTCATTATGGCCGTCTATTTCTACCCCAAGCTCCCCGCCGCCACCGCCTACCACTTCACCCGTGACGGCACGCCGGACCGCTGGCTCGGGCGTCCCCTGGTCATGGTCTGGGCTCTGGCCCTCCAGCTCGTCCTGGCCCTGCTGGCTTATACCATCGTCCGGGGTATCACCAGCCTCAACCTTTTCTCCAGGCCGGCCGCCACCGCTATCAGCCCCGGCAAGGTGCTCTTTTTCATGGGCAACATCGTCGCCCTGCCCCAGCTCGTCGTCGGCTTTGCCATGCTCGATATTTTCAGCTACAATGTGTACCAGGCGCACCTGATACCACTGTGGCTCTTTATGCTGATTATCATGGGCCTGGCCACCATCGGCCTGGGGGTGTTTTTCCTGCTCATCATCTCCCGGGCCATACGCCAGCAAATCCCCCGTTCCCATCGGACGACCAAGGAGGGCTGACATTGACCGAAACGGCACCAACCAGGGTTGAAATGGAGAAAATCGTCTCGCTGGCCCGGCGGCGCGGCTTCATCTTCCCCAGCAGTGAAATTTACGGGGGCCTGTCCAGCTGCTGGGACTACGGCCCGCTGGGGGTAGAGCTCAAGCGGAACGTCAAGGAGGCCTGGTGGCAGGCCATGGTACGGGAGCGTGACGACATGGTGGGCCTGGACACCAGTATCCTGATGCACCCCCGCGTCTGGGAGGCCAGCGGCCACATCGAGGGGTTCCACGACCCCTTGGTGGAGTGCCAGGGCTGCCACCGGCGGTTCCGCCAGGACGACCTGGAGGGTGACCGCTGCCCTGCCTGCGGCGGCGAGCTCGGGCAGCCGCGCCAGTTCAACCTGATGTTCAAGACCTTCATGGGGCCGGTGGAGGATGGGGCCAGCGTGGTCTACCTGCGCCCGGAGACCGCCCAGGGCATCTTCGTCAACTTTGCCAACGTGCTCAACACCACCCGCAAGCGGCTGCCCTTCGGCATCGCCCAGACCGGCAAGTCCTTCCGCAACGAGATTACCACCGGCAACTTCATCTTCCGCAGCCGCGAGTTCGAGCAGATGGAGATCGAGTATTTTGTCCGGCCGGAGACCGCCGGGCAGTGGTTTGACCGCTGGATAGAGACCCGGCTCAACTGGTACCTGAAGCTGGGCATGAAACGGGAGCACCTCCAGCTCCGCCCCCACGATAAAGACGAGCTGGCCCACTACGCCCGGGCCTGCTCGGACATCGAGTACCTCTTCCCTATGGGCTGGTCCGAGCTGGAAGGCATCGCCAACCGGGGGGACTTCGACCTCAAACAGCACGCCTCTTTCAGCGGCAAGGATCTCAGCTACTTCGACGACGAGAGCAAGGAGCATATCGTGCCCTATATTATCGAGCCTTCCGCCGGGGTGGACCGCTCGGTGCTGGCCTTCCTGATTGACGCCTATGCCGAGGAGCCGGACAAGGACGAGACCCGGGTGGTGCTCCACCTGCACCCCGCCCTGGCCCCGGTCAAGGTGGCGGTGCTGCCCTTGAGCCGTAAGGAACCCCTGGCCAACCTGGCCCGGGAGGTCTGGGCGTCTCTCCGCTCCTGCTGGGCCACCCAGTACGACGATGCCCAGTCCATCGGCCGGCGCTACCGCCGCCAGGACGAAATCGGCACCCCCTTCTGCGTCACCGTGGACTTCCAGTCGCTGGAGGACGGGCAGGCTACCCTGCGGGACCGGGACTCCATGAACCAGATACGCCTCCCCATCAGCGAGCTGAAAAATACCCTGGCCGCCAAGCTCGCCGGCGAAGAGCTTTTCGTGCTGCCGGAGGGGGGCAAAATCTGGAAAGAGGGAGATAACAGCAGGTAGAGGATTACCTGCCAACGTTAAGGGTGTTTTTCCAAGCTCAATGAGATTATTTGTTCAACCTCACCCCCTGTATCCCCCTCTCCTTGCCAAGGAGAGGGGGAAGAATAAAAATGAAGGGGCTACCGCCCCTTCAAACTACCCCGAATAGAGGTTGAGAATAGCACATTACCCATAAAGGGGATAGGG
>JAZDIY010000124.1:0-2677 GCA_043804445.1 Chloroflexota bacterium
TATTCCCTTTATACTCGTGCCGTACCTGATGTATAAACCTCCTAAGTGGAGTGTTATCAAGACTTGAACCACATATACCTCCGGCGACGTGCTAACCATGATTGGGTAAGTTAGAGAGGGGCGGTTGCCCCTTTTTCATAAAAATTCCCCCTTCCCTTATCAAGGGAAGGGGGATAAAGGGGGATGGGTTGCCTTAAAAAACTAGCCTAGCTGCCGGATAACGCCGATAACCCGGCCCTGCACCTCAACGTTGTCCGGGGCCGCGTAAATCGGCCGCATCTGGCGGTTGGCCGGCTGCAGGCGCACCCGCCCCGCCTCGGCGTAGAACTTCTTCAGCGTCGCCTCTTTCTCCATCTTGAGCCACACCGCCGCCATCTCCCCGTTCTCCACGGTACTGGTGTACTGCATCAGCACCATGTCACCGTCACCAATCAGGGCATCAACCATGGAAGTACCTTTGACCTTAAGGACATAGACCCCCTCCCGGCCCCGCACCATCTCCGGAGGCACCGCCATAGTTTCCGCGGCAGCCGTTACATCCCAGCTATCGGCCGCCGGCACCGGAATCGGTTCACCGGCGGCAATGGTGCCGATAACAGGTACTAGCAATGGCGCCCCCCGGCCGGGGGCCCCGGCCAGCAGCTCGATACCCCGCGAGACCTCGCGGTGGCGGCGGATGTACCCCTCCCGGTCCAGGATATCCAGGTTATAGGCCGCCACCGAGGTCGAGCTCAGCCGGCAGCCCGCCACGATGTCCCTCACCGAGGGCGGATAGCCCCGCTCGGCGGAGAACCGGCCGATGAAATCAACCATGCCCTGCTGCCTGGGGGATAAGGTCTTCACCATGCCTTCACCCTGCCACCAGCTTCCCTGACGAACATATGTTCTATACACAGAATATACCCCTGAACCTCTTTTGTCAATACCAGGGCTAACCTTTTGCCCCGTCCTGCGTTATACTGTACTGGAACCAGAATAATTTAGCGGGAGGTTAGGCTATGAAAAAGATGCTCATCATCGGGTTAATGCTGGTGGCCCTGCTGGCCACCTCAGTGGCCTGCGCCAGTGCGCCCAAGAACGCCCCGGTACCCTCCCCAACACCAGCCCCGGCCCCGATGCCGGCACCGGCGCCCGCCCCATCAGGGATACCGGCCCCTACCATCATCATCGGAGGGAAGGACTCGGCAACGAGCACCTCCGGGGGTTCACTGGCCCTGGCCCAGGAGCGGCTGATTGTCCGCAATGGTTATCTGTCCCTGGTGGTCAATGACGTCATCACCGCCCGGGACGAGATTACCCGGATTGCCACCGGGGTTGACGGTTACGTGGTCTCGTCACAGATACGGGGTGAGGGGCTGGAGACGCGGGGCGATATCGCCATCCGCGTCCCCGATGACCAGTTCGAAGCGGTGCTGACCAAGCTGAGGCAGCTGGCGGTAAGGGTCAGCTCGGAGAGCACCGACAGCCAGGACATCACCGAGGAGTATATTGACCTCCAGGCCCGCCTGAGCAACGCCCAGGCCACCGAGCAGCAGTACCTGGCCCTGCTGGACCGGGCCACCACCGTGGAGGACATCCTCAAGATTTACGATAACCTGTCCCGTGTCAGAAGCGAAATCGAGCAGCTAAAAGGGCGGATAAAGTACCTGGAGCAGAGCTCCTCAACCTCCCTCATCAACGCTCACCTGGAGCCGGCGGCCACCGCCGGGGCCCTGGTCAAGCCGGGCTGGAGCGCCCTGGAAAAGCTCAAGTCCGCCGTCCGGGGCATCGCTGCCTTCGGGCAGTGGCTGGGCACCGTGGTCATCTGGCTGCTGGTCTTCAGCCCGGTGTGGGGGACCATCGGCGCCCTCGTCTGGTGGTTCAACCGCCGGAGGCGGAAGCAAAAGGCTTAAGTCCCTGCCTGTAGCCTCAAGGGTGAAATTAATCCAGGCAACCCATCCCCCTCTGTCCCCCTTCCCTTAATAAGGGAAGGGGGACATTTTATCAAAAGAGGGACTCAAGCCCCTCTTGAACACCCGGTAACCATAATATCAAGACCTGTACCAAAATGCCGTTCCCCCGCCCTTAATGTGGAGTATTGACATACCACCATGCCTGTGATATAAACAGAGATACATCACCGGGAAACCACCGGAGAGCCAGTCCCGGCGTCTTCACCGGCTTCACCACCGCCACCGTGGTGGCTATCTTTATTGTTAAAATGGATGGACTGACCCACCTTTCACAACCCTGACACAAGAAGGAGGAGGTAAAAATGAAGAGGAAAGGACTGTTTACCCTGCTGCTGGCCTGTCTGATGGTGGTGGCCACCGTCGCCTGTGCCCAGCCCGCCCCGGCCCCGGCACCCACGCCAGCACCAACCCCGGCACCGGCCCCGGCACCCTCTCCAACACCAGCACCAACCCCGGCACCGGCCCCGGCACCACATGAGCCGGTAACCCTGGTCATTAAGACCGGCCAGATTGGTCAAGCCGGCTACGTGATAGGGGTCACCCTGGCCGAGATATTAAACCGGTACAGCACCTGGGTGCAGGCTGACGTATTAGAGTCGCTGGGGTCTACCGCAGTTATAAAAGAGGTGGCCGCCAAGCCGGAGCTGAGAACGAAATACCTGTTCACCGGGGTAGACACGACCGTGCCGCGATCGGACAAGGGGCTGCCACCCTTTAGCATTACC
>JAZDIY010000125.1:0-3549 GCA_043804445.1 Chloroflexota bacterium
TAGTCGGTGTGGGTGTGGCCGTCGATGAAGCCGGGGACCAGGGTCTTGCCGGCGGCGTCGATGACCCGGGTGCCGGGGCCGATGGCCTTGCCGGTGTTCCGGCCCACGTAGGCGATGCGGTCGCCCTTGACCAGCACGGTATCGCCGGTGAGCAGCTCGCCGGTATAGACGTTGACGATGGTGCCGTTGGTGATGGCCAGGTCGGCCTCGGCCTCACCCAGGGCCACCGCCATCAGCGAGAGCATCTGCTCCTTACTGGTGGCCAGCAGCCGCCTCCCTGATTTTGACATGAGGCAACCTCCTAGCGGTCGTAGAGATAGTTCCGGCACCGGTGCCTGGAGCCGTTCCGGGCAGGCCGGGCGGCGCGGGCCCGGTGTTTACCGCGTAGCTTATCCGGTCTTAGCCGGCTTGGTCTCGGCGGACGCCGGGGCCGTGGCCCGGTTCAGCTTTCGTACCAGGCGTGATTTGCGCCGGGCGGCGTTGTTGGGGTGAATTATCCCCTTCTTCACCGCTTTGTCCAGCGAGCTGATGGCGGCCTTCACCTCGGTCTGGGCCACCTCGAGCTGGCCGGTAAAGACCGCTTTTTCAGCCTTGGTGATGTTGGTCTTACTCAGGCTGCTGGCCGACTTATTCCTCAGCCGCCTTTTGGGGGTGGCACGCATCCGTTTCTCGGCTGATTTGGTGACTGGCAATGTGGTCCTCCTTAGCTTATTTACCTCGTCCGGCTGGTCTAAAATCAGGTAGTGCTGCTGGCCTTCAGCGGGGCCTCGTCCCGTATCCGGTTAACGCTCAAGACCCCCCTGATGCCCTCGATTTTGCTCAGCAGCCGGCTGAGCTGGGCCAGGCCCTTCGTCTCCAGGGTGAGCATGGTTGAGGTGGTGCTGTCGTCATGGTTGCTGAAGCTGATGGCGGCGATGTTGACCCTTTCCTCGGCCACGGTAGTGGTGATGTCCCGCACCAGCCCTACCCGGTCCCAGGCATCGACCCGCACGTTGACCGGATAGGCCGAGTCGGTGGCGGCCCACTCGGACGGGACAAGGCGCTCCCGCTCCTCCTCGTTAGTGATATTATAGCAGTCCTGGCGGTGAATGCTAACCCCCCGGTTGCGGGTGACGTAGCCGATGATGGCGTCACCGGGCACCGGGTGACAGCAGCGGGCCAGCTGGGTGAGCATGTTGCTGGCCCCCATCACCCTGACCGCGGGCGTGGTTGACCGGGTTGGGGTGGTGCTGACCGTGGTGGGGGGGGGCTCCTGGTCGGCGGCCAGCTTGGCGGTAATCTGGCGGATGGTAACGCCGCCGTAGCCGATGGCGGCCAGGAAATCGTCAACGCTGTCGTAATTGAGGCGCCGGGCCAGATCCTCCCGCTCGATGAGCTTCAGCCCCAGCCTGCGGGACTCCTTCTCCAGGATTTCCCGGCCCTGTTCGATGCTGTCCGTCCTCTCCTGCTTCTTGAACCACTGCCGGATTTTCTCCCGGGCGTGGGAGGTCTTGATGTAGCCCAGGTGCGGGCTGAGCCAGTCCCGGCTGGGGGCCTTGGGCCCCTTGGTGGTCATAATCTCGACGATGTCCCCGTTGTTGAGCTGGTAGCTGAAGGGCACCAGCCGGCCGTTGACCTTGGCCCCGATGGAGCGGTGCCCCAGCTCGGTGTGGATGCGGTAGGCCAGGTCAAGGGGGGTGGCCCCTTTGGGCAGGTCCTTGATTTCCCCCTTGGGGGTGAAGACGAAGACCTGGTCGATGAAGATATCGGTCTTGACCGACTCCAGGAACTCCTCGGACCCGCTGAGCTCACGGTGCCAGTCGATGAGCTGGCGCAGCCAGCCTATCCGCTCCTCGAAGTGCAGGTCGCCGGTGCCGCCGGCCTTGTAGCGCCAGTGGGCGGCCACCCCGTATTCGGCGAAGTGGTGCATCTCCCGGGTGCGGATCTGTATTTCCAGGGGGGTGGTGCCCAGGCACATGACGGCGGTGTGCAGGGACTGGTAGCCGTTGGGTTTGGGGTTGGCGATGTAGTCGTCAAAGCTGCCGGGCAGGGGGTGCCACAGGTAGTGGATGGTGCCGACGGCACTGTAGCAGTCCGATACCGAGTTGACCAGGACGCGGAGGGCGAGCAGGTCGTGAATATCGTTGACGTTGAACTGCCGGCCCAGGGCGGCGTACTTCTCCATCTTCTGGTACACGCCGTAGATGTGTTTGGGGCGGCCGGATATCTCGGCGTTCAGGCCGTTCTTCTCGAACTCCGCCTTCAGGATGCTGATGGCCTGGTTGATGAACTCCTCGCGCTGGGCCCGCCGGGCGGCAATCAGGCCGGCAATATGGCGGTACTTCTTGGGCTCCAGGTAGCGGAAGGCGAGGTCTTCCAGCTGCCACTTCAGCTCCCAGATGCCCAGGCGGTGGGCCAGCGGGGCGTATATCTCCAGGGTCTCCTGGGCGATGCGCTGCTGCTTTTCCGGCGGCAGGGCCTTCAGGGTACGCATGTTGTGCAGCCGGTCGGCCAGCTTGATAAAGACCACCCGCAGGTCTTCGGCCATGGCCACCAGCATCTTGCGCAGGTTGTTGGCCTGCACTTCACGGGCAGACGGCTCCTCCGGTGCCTGCCAGGCAAACCGGCCCAGCTTGGTGGTGCCGTCAACCAGCTTGGCCACCTCCGGGCCGAAGTCCTGCTCAATCCTGGCCAGGGGGATGTCGCAGTTCTCGGGGACATCGTGCAGCAGGGCTGCCGCCAGGGAGCTGGCATCGAACTGGAGGTCGGCCAGGGTGAGGGCCACCTGCAGCGGGTGCTCCAGGTAGGGCTCGCCCGATTCCCGTACCTGCCCCTGGTGCGCCGCCGCGGCAAAGTGGTAGGCGCTCTCCACCAGGGCCAGCTTATCGGCCGGCAGATACGTCTGGGCTTTCTCCTGGAGCTGTTTGAACTGCATTCCCCGCCCCGGTAGTCGCTAATACACCAGTCTCAGTATAACGCATGGGCTGGCTTTGTGCAAAGGCCGGGGAGCCCCGGCCCTCCCGCCCCTTCCCTTTACAGACGGAGGGTAATACGGTATCCTAGTTGGGATTAAGGTATCAGGGGGCAGCCGGATTGTACCAGGCACCGCGGGGCACTGCCGATATCCTGCCTGAGGAGCAGGCCTACTGGCGCTATCTAGAGCAGACGGCGGTCAGCACCAGCCGGCTCTACGGCTACCGGCGCCTGGACTCGCCGGTCTTCGAGGACGCCGGTCTCTTCGTGCGCACGGTGGGGGCGGGCACGGACATCGTGGAGAAGGAGATGTACACCTTCCCCGACCGGGGGGGGAACGAGCTGACCCTCCGGCCGGAGGGCACCGCCCCGGTCTGCCGGGCCTACCTGGAGCACGGCCTGTCCAATCTCCCCCAGCCGGTCAAGCTGTATTACTTCGCCACCATCTTCCGCTACGAAAGGCCGCAAAAAGGCCGCTACCGCCAGCACCACCAGTTCGGCGCCGAGGCCATCGGCGATAGTGACCCGGCCCTGGACGCCGAGGTCATTGACATGGCCTGGCAGCTCTGCCACTCGCTCGGTCTGCGACGGCTGGCC
>JAZDIY010000126.1:0-3324 GCA_043804445.1 Chloroflexota bacterium
CTCCCGCAGGGCCCAGGTACAGGGCCCGCCGCCCATGATGTCGCCGGTCAGCAGCAGGGCCTCGCCCCGGGCGGTGGCCGCCCCTATCTGCCGGGCCACCAGCACCGTCGGCGAGGGCAGCACCAGCTGGACGGCGTTCTCCACCGGCTGGCCGGTGTCCAGCAGCAGGATGTCCTGGGTGCCCGCCCCGATATCAACCGCCAGCAAACGCATCACTTTCACTATAACACATCGCCTGCCCCGCCCCAACGCTTGCCCTTTCCCGGCGGGTAGGCTACTATCAGTAGCAGACCGACCGCCGGGGGATAACACCCATGACCGTCATGACCGAGCTGGCCGCCGGGGCCCTGAAGCTGGGGCTGGACCTCAGTCCCCGCCAGCTGGCGCAGTTCCAGACCTACTACCGGGAGCTGGTGGACTGGAACCGGAGAGTCAACCTGACCGCCATCACCGACTACCGGGAGGTGCAGCTAAAACACTTTCTGGACGCCCTCACCGTGACCATCGCCTTCCCCCCGGCCGCCGGCGGCCCCGGCCCGCGCCTGATTGACGTCGGCACCGGAGCGGGCCTGCCCGGCCTGCCGGTCAAAATTGTCTTCCCCAGGATGCGGCTGGTGCTGCTGGAGGCCACCGCCAAGAAAGCTGTCTTCCTGGACTACCTTATCCAAAAGCTCGGCTTGGAGGGCGTGGAAATCGTGGTAGGGCGGGCGGAAACGGTGGCCCGCCAGGGCCCGTACCGTGAGGGCTTTGACCTGGTGCTCTCCCGCGGGGTGGCCCCACTGCCCGTGCTGGCGGAGCTGACCCTGCCCTTCATCACCCCCGACGGCTGCCTGGTGGCCCATAAGAAGGGGGACACCGCCGCCGAGATAGCCGCCGCCGGCCGGGCGATTAGCCTCCTGGGCGGCCGGCTACGGGAAGTGAGGGCGGTTGACCTGGCCGAACTGGCCGACCGGCGCCACCTGGTCATCGTGGACAAGATAGCCCCCACCCCACCGGCCTACCCGCGCCGCCCCGGCATGCCCGCCAAAAAACCCCTCTAGACCGGCCCGCTTTGCCTTGACAACAATATTCTGGATTGTTAAACTGTTACGAACGAGTGCCCTCGTCCGCCAGCCATCCCGCTGGTGTGCCGCAGGTACGTTATTGACAAAAAGAGCAGCATCAGGTAGTCCTACGCCGTCAACACCCCTCCAGCGAGGCCTGGTGCAGATTTTCACCGGCGAAGGCCGGGGCAAGACCTCCGCCGCCCTGGGCACCATCGTCCGGGCCGTCGGTCACGGTCTAAAGGTATATATCGTCTTCCTGATGAAGGGCGGTAACTACCCCCACGGGGAGTTCAATACCTTGTCCCGGCTGCCCGGCGTGACCATGGCCAGCTTCGGGCAAAGGGGCTGGGTCAAAGAGGGCCAGGTCAAACCGGAGCACCGGGAGCAGGCCCGGCAGGCCCTGGCCAACGCCCGCCAGGCCATGCTGAGCGGTGACTATGACCTGCTGGTGCTGGACGAGATAAACGTAGCCGTGGCCCATCATCTGATTGAGCTGGATGCAGTGCTGAGGCTGATTAAGGATAAACCGCCCAAGGTGGAGCTTATCCTTACCGGGCGTAACGCTGACCCCGCCCTGGTCAGCGCCGCCGACCTGGTCTCGGAGATAACCATGATAAAACACCCCTACAACGAGGGGATTCAGGCACGGAAAGGCATTGACTATTAAAACCGGACCATCAAAGGCAAGTGACACATTTAAAGGAGGCAAAGGATGAAGATAACCCTGAGCGTAATCAAGGCTGATATCGGCGGCTACGTGGGCCACTCCGAGTCCCACCCCCAGTGCCTGGCCAACGCCTACGACTGCCTGGCCAAGGCCAAGAAAGCGGGCACGCTGATTGACTATCACGTCACCAAGTGCGGCGACGACCTCCAGCTCATCATGACCCACCGGCTGGGTGAAAGCAGCGCCAAAATCCACGAGCTGGCCTGGGACACCTTCGTCAGCTGCACCGAGGTAGCCAAAAAGCTGGGGCTCTACGGGGCCGGGCAGGACCTGCTGGCTGACGCCTTCTCCGGTAACGTCAAGGGGATGGGCCCCGGCCTGGCCGAGATGGAGTTCCAGGAGCGGACCTCCGAGCCGGTCATCATCTTCATGGCGGACAAGACCTCCTCGGGGGCCTGGAACTTCCCGCTGTACAAGATGTTCGCCGACCCATTCAACACCGTCGGGCTGGTTATCGCCGAGAACATGCATAACGGCTTCACCTTCGAGGTGCACGATGTGAAGAAACACCTTAAAGTCACCTTCAATACCCCGGAGGAGATTTACGACCTGCTGGTCTTCATCGGGGCACCCTCCCGCTATATGGTCAAGTCAGTCTATCACCGGGACACCGGCGAAATCGCCGCCACCTCCTCCACCCAGAAGCTGGCCATGATTGCCGGGCGCTACGTAGGCAAGGACGACCCGGTCTGCATCGTCCGCTCGCAGGGGCAGTTCCCGGCGGTGGGCGAGGTGCTGGAGCCCTTCAGCCAGCCTACCCTGGTGGAGGGCTGGATGCGCGGCTCTCACCACGGCCCGCTGATGCCGGTCTCCATGGCGGACAGCCTGCCCACCCGCTTTGACGGGCCGCCCCGGGTGGTGGCCTACGGTTTCCAGTTGACCCAGGGCCAGCTCGTAGGCCCGCGCGATATGTTCGCCGACAAGTCCTTTGACAACGCCCGCCAGAAGGCCAACGACATCGCCGACATCATGCGCTACCACGGCCCCTTCGAGCCGCACCGGCTGCCCCTGGAGGAGATGGAGTACACCACCCTGCCCCAGGTGCTCAAGAAGCTGGCCGGCCGGTTCGAACCCCTGGTGGACTGAAGCATGCCCGAGCTGCTCCTGGCCACGGGCAACGCGGCCAAGGTGCGCGAGTACCGTAGCCTGCTCTCGTCGCCGGCCTACCGGCTGGTGACGCCGGCCGAGCTGGGCATCAAACTGGAGGTGGCCGAGGTGGGCCAGACCATGGCCGAAAACGCCACCCTCAAGGCCACCGCCTGGGCCGCCCGCAGCCGGCGCCTCACCCTGGCCGATGACTCCGGCCTGGAGGTGGACGCCCTGGACGGTGCCCCCGGGGTGCTCTCCGCCCGCTACGCCGGCGAGCAGGCCACCGATAAAGACCGCCTTGACTACCTGCTGGCCCAGCTAAAGGACGTGCCCTGGGCAAAACGCACCGCCCGCTTCCGCTGTGTCATCGCCATCGCCCCCCCCGGCGGGCCGGTAGAGCTCTGCTCCGGCGAGTGCCCCGGCTACATCACCTTTACCCCCCGCGGCGACCGGGGCTTCGGC
>JAZDIY010000127.1:0-6044 GCA_043804445.1 Chloroflexota bacterium
GGACGGTTATGTCCTTAAAGGAAGGAACTTCCCCCGTTCCCAACACACCAACTAACAGTGCTGAGTTGGTACGTGAGTTACACCATTGCGCAGACAGCTTGCAGGTTGAAGCTAGACTATCGGCATACGGTTCTGCATTGAGCCAAATAGGAACACCCAAAGAGAGGGAAGGACGGCAACTTTATCTTCTTGCTCTTGACCCTTCTGCCCAAACAGTCACTGTAACAGGTTACAAGTGGTCCGAGGTGGAGGAGGCTCTTAAACGATATTCGATAACTGAACAGGAAGTTCAGAAACGACCGGGAGGTGAGGCCGTGTTGGTATCTGTTGACTCAACAGATGCTCTACGCAGCGCCTATCCAAATTACTTTTTAGACACTCAAGTATTTCGCAACGAACTAGCTAATGCACTTCGAGGAGAAATTGGCTAGTTTGGGTTAACTAATAAATTAGAATAAGCAGGGAGTTTAAGAGGGGCGAAGCCCCTCTTTCCAATTATTCCCCCTCCCTGACAGGGAGGGGGAAAAAGGGGGTGGGTCAAGAGAATAGAGCACTAAGGCTAGAACGGCTTATCAGCGTGGCAGACAAAGGGCCACCCCGCCCTGGGGCGGGGTGGCCTTAAACCTTGACTGTCCCAGGTTAAAGAGGGGCTAAACGGGCCCGTAGGGGAGCTCGGGGAGGGCCCCTTCTGCCACAGGCACGGCCTCCGACTCGGTCTCCTCCGCCTCAGCCAGCTCCTCACCTTCACCTTCGGCTACCTCACCAATCAATAGCGGCATCTCCACCGGCTCCGGCTCGTCCTCGGAGATAACGCTGCGGGCCGGAATCAGCTTGCCGATGATGACGTTCTCCTTGAGGCCCACCAGCCGGTCCACCTCCCCTTTGATGGCCGCTTCGGTGAGCACCCGGGTGGTCTCCTGGAAGGAGGCCGCCGCCAGCCAGCTATTGGTATTCAGCGAGGCCCGGGTTATCCCCAGCAGCACGGTATGGGCTGTGGCCGGTTCCCCCCCCTCCGCCAGTATCCGGGCGTTGGTATCCTCGTACCGGAAGCGGTCGGTCATCTCCCCGGGCACCAGGTCGGTATCCCCCGGGGAATCGATGCGGACCTTGGTCAGCATCTGCCGGGCGATGACCTCGATGTGCTTGTCGTTGATATTGACCCCCTGGGAGCGATATACCTTCTGCACCTCGCCCACCAGGTAGTGCTGTACCGCCTCCCGTCCCAGAATGCGCAGGATATCCTGCGGGTTAACGGAACCGTCGGTAAGCTGGTTCCCGGCCTTGACCTCGTCCCCGGTCTGAACGCGGATAAAGCTGGCCAGGGGGGTGGCGTATTCCCGCCGCTCTTCCTCATCATAGGTGATGAACAGCTGCCCGTCTTCAATACTCACCGTACCGCCGATACGGGCCTGGACAGGCTCGTTCTCCGCGGTGAGGGCCACCGAACCGGTGGTCTCCCCGGCCTCCACCGCCGGGCCGGCCAGAACCGTGCCGGCGTCCACCGGCTGGCCATTCTCCACCAGCACCGGCCAACCGGCGGGTAAAGCATACTCGTCACGGTAGGTCTCGGTGCCGGCGACCTTGATGACCGCCCCCTCATCACCTTCGATTACCTCCACCACACCGTCTATTTCCGAGACGGTGGCCTGCCCCTTGGGCACCCTCGCCTCGAAGATTTCTTCCACGCGGGGCAGACCGCTGGTGATATCCAGCCCGACCACACCGCCGGTATGGAAGGTGCGCAGGGTGAGCTGCGTGCCCGGCTCCCCGATGCTCTGGGCAGCAATGATGCCCACCGCCTTATCCAGCTCTACCAGCCGCCCGTTGGCCAGGTCCCGGCCGTAGCAGAGACGGCAGGCGCCGTGCCGGGCCTGGCAGGTCAGCGGCGACCGGACGTGGACCCGGCCCACCCCGCTGGCCACTATCGCCCTGGCTTTCAACTCGTCGATTTCCTCATCGCGGTCAACGATGGTCTCCCCCGTCTCCGGATGGACCACCCGGCTGGCGGCCCACCGGCCGATGACGCGCTCGGTCAGCGAGGGCAACAGCTCCCCTTTCTTGGGTTCGGTAATCCAGATACCGTCGGCCGTCCCGCAGTCCGTCTCCCGGGTAATCACGTCCTGGGCCACATCAATCAGGCGCCGGGTGAGATAACCGCTGTCCGAGGTACGCAGAGCGGTGTCCGCCAGCCCCTTGCGGGCGCCGTGGGTAGAGATGAAGTATTCCAGGGCCGTCAAGCCCTCCCGCAGGCTGGACTTGATGGGGAAGTCAATAATCTTCCCGGAGGGGTTGGTCATCAGGCCGCGCATACCCGCCATCTGCCGGATCTGGGAAATATTACCCTTGGCCCCGGAGGTGGCCATCATGTAGATGCCGCCGTAGCGGTCCAGGGTATTTTGGATAATATCGGTGAGCCGGTCGGTGGTCTCCATCCAGACGCCGACCGCCCCGTTGTACCTCTCGTCCTCGGTAATCAGGCCGCGGTGATACTGGTTATCAATGATGGCCACCCTCTCCTTGGCCTCCTCCAGCAGCTTGGCCTTGCCCTCGGGGACCTGGATATCGCTCATGGCGATGGTGGTGCCTGACTGGGTGGCGTAACGGAACCCCAGCCGCTTGATGTTGTCCAGCACTTCGGCAATCCGCTCGTCTTCCAGTATCCGGTGGCAATCCACCACCAGCTCCTTAAGCTCTGACTTGCCGATAATCTTATTGATAAAGCCCAGTTCCTTGGGTATGGCCTGGTTAAAGATGAGGCGCCCCACGCTGGTCTTGAGCCGGGGGCCACCCCCCACCTGGTCCCGGACCTCAATCTCCGCCCGGAGGTCAACCACGCCCAGGTCATAGGCCAGCTCGGCCTCATCGAACGAGCCAAAGATTGATCCCTCGCCGTTGGCCTCCGGTTGCAGGGTGGTGAGATAATAGCAGCCCAGCACCATGTCCAGGGTGGGGGTTACCACTGGCTCACCGCTGGAGGGGAGCAGCATATTATGGATGCTCAGCATTATCTCCCGGCCCTCTTTCACCGCCGCCCGGGACAGCGGCAGGTGCACCGCCATCTGGTCGCCGTCAAAGTCGGCGTTGAAGGCGGAGCAGACCAGGGGATGGATACGGATGGCGCTGCCGTCAATGAGCACCGGCTCAAAGGCCTGGATGCTCAGCCGGTGCAGGGTGGGCGCCCGGTTCAAGAGCACCGGCCGCTCCTTGATGACCTCCTCCAGGATGTCGTACACCTCCGGCTTGGCCCGCTCCACCAGCCGCCGGGCCCCCTTGATGTTATGGGCCAGCTCCCGCCCCACCAGCCGGTGGATGACGTATGGCTTGAACAGCTCCAGGGCCATGCGGCGGGGCAGGCCGCACTGGTGCAGTTTAAGCTCGGGCCCCACCACGATGACAGAACGGCCGCTGTAGTCCACCCGCTTCCCCAGCAGGTTCTGCCGGAAGCGGCCCTGCTTCCCCCGCAGCATGTCGGCCAGCGAGCGCAGCTTGTGATTGCCGTCCACGGAGGAGGAGCGCCCCTTACGGGCATTACCGATGAGGGCATCCACCGATTCCTGAAGCATCCGTTTCTCATTACGGATGATAATCTCCGGCGCCCCCATCTCCAGGAGATGGCGCAGACGGTTGTTGCGGTTGATGACCCGCCGGTAGAGGTCATTGAGGTCACTGGTGGCAAACCGCCCCCCGTCCAGCTGGACCATCGGTCTCAGGTCAGGGGGCAGCACCGGCAGCACCGTCAGGATCATCCACTCCGGCTTATTACCGCTGCGGCGGAAGGCCTCTACTATCTGCAGCTGCCGGCTGGCCCGTTTACGGCGCTGTCCGGAGGTAGAGTGAATCTCCTGCAGCAGATGGCTGCGCATTTCGTCAAGATTAACCCCTTTTAGAATCTGCAGGATGGCCTCCGCCCCCATCCCCGCCTCAAACACCGCGCCATACTTATCTTTGAGTTCGTAGTACTGGGTCTCGGTGAGCAGTATGCCGGGCCGCAGGTCCTTCAGCTGCTCGACACCGCTGGAGACTTCCTCCTCCAGATGGGTATCCCCCCGGCTGGAATCACGCCTGAGATCGTTGATATCCTCGACGGTGGCCTCGTTCTGCTCTGCCTCGGACACCCTGGTCTCCAGGGTGCTCTGGCGCTCGGCAATCTCCTGCGAGCCGTTTTCCTCAAGCTGAGCGATGGTCGCCTGGCGCGCCGCCTCGTCCACGGCGGTGATGATGTAATGGGAAAAGTAGAGCACCCGTTCCAGCTTCCGTGGGGAGAGGTCAAGAAGCAGCCCCAGGCGGCTGGGTATGCCCCGGGCAAACCAGACGTGGCTCACCGCGCAGGCCAGGTCAATATGCCCCATCCGCTCCCGCCGCACCTTGGCCCGGGCCACCTCAACACCGCACTTGTCACAGATGATACCCTTATAGCGGATGCGCTTGTACTTACCACAGAAGCACTCGAAGTCTTTGGTGGGGCCAAAGATTCTCTCGCAGAAAAGGCCGTCCCTTTCCGGCTTCAGGGTACGGTAGTTGATGGTCTCCGGCTTGGTCACTTCACCATAAGACCAGCTCCGAATCTGCTCCGGCGAAGCCAGGGAGATGCGTATCGCATCAAAATCGTTAACTTCCAGCATTATCTTCCTTTACCTCACTATCAGATGGTTCAGCCACGGCTTCGGTTTCCCCCTCCATGGGGGGGGTTGCCGCGGCCGCCTCTTCGCCGGCGGTTTCTCCCGCAGATGGTTCGGCTACAGCCGCCGTTTCGGCTTCCAGACGGGTGGCCTCGGCTTTACCCGCCGCCACCTCTCCTTCGCCGGTTACCCCGGCAGGCCCCCCGTCCCCGGATGGTTGGGCCAGGGCCACCACCGCCTCTTCCAACTGGGGGGCCTTCCCCGGCTCCTCAGCCACCCCGGCCTTCTCTTCTTCATTAATCACCTCCACCGCCAGCCCCAGGCTCTGCAGCTCCTTCACCAGCACCCGGAACGATTCGGGCACGCCCGGCTGCAGGATGTCCTCGTTCTTCACAATGGCCTCATAGGTCTTGGCCCGGCCGGTGACATCGTCGGACTTGATGGTCAGAATCTCCTGGAGATTATGAGCGGCGCCGTAGGCCTCCAGGGCCCACACCTCCATCTCGCCGAAGCGCTGGCCGCCGAACTGTGCCTTACCGCCCAGCGGCTGCTGCGTGATCAGGGAGTAGGGGCCGGTGGAACGGGCATGGACCTTATCCTCAACCAGGTGGATGAGCTTCATCATGTAGATATAACCCACCGTTACCGGCTGGTCGAACGGTTCGCCGGTGCGCCCGTCACGGAGGGTTGCCTTGCCACTGACCGGGAGGGGCAGGCGCCGCCGGGTACTTATCTCCTTGGCCAGGGCCTCCAGACCGGGCCGGTCAAGGCTCTGGCTGGCCACCCCCAGGTCCTCCAGCCACAGACGGATGCAGACCTCCTTAGCCAACCCCAAGGCGCCATCACTGAACACCTTCTGGCCGTCGTAGCCCCGCTGCGTCAGCCACGTCCGGGCCAGCTCCAGGTCTAACTTGGGCTGGCCATCACCCGGGTCGAGACTAACCGCCCCCGCCTTCTGGGCCAGCCAGACCCGGGCCAGGGCGTCTTCAATATCAATATCATCGGCACTGTCAAAGATAGGGGTGAGCACCTTGAAGCCCAGCAGCTTGGCCGCCCAGCCCAGGTGGGTCTCCAGCACCTGGCCGATATTCATGCGTGACGGCACACCGATGGGGTTCAAGATCATGTCCACCGGGGTACCGTCGGGGAGGAAGGGCATGTCTTCCGCCGGGGCTACCAGGGAAACCACCCCCTTGTTGCCGTGACGGCCAGCCAGTTTATCACCCGTAGAGAGCTTCCGCCGCTGGGCCACCCAGACCTGCACCCACTGGTTCACCCCGGCAGGCAGGTCATCGCCGCCCTCCCGGGAGGAGACCCTGACGTTGATTACCTTACCCCACTCGCCGTGAGGCACCCGCAGGGAGGTATCCTTCACCTCCCGGGCCTTTTCCCCGAAGATGGCCCGCAGCAGCTTCTCCTCCGCCG